>CAZFDP010000124.1:0-5915 GCA_964518185.1 uncultured Phocaeicola sp.
CTCCACGTCTTTTTACATGATTGTATATTTTCAGCACACTTAAACCTATACCATTCAAGTATTTTTGTTATCTTTGCGCCTAAATATTGAGCTATGAATTCGAGTAAAGACTTAAATACAATAGAAGAAGCTATAGACGATTTTCGCGCAGGGAAAGTGGTTATTGTAGTAGATGACATGGATCGTGAGAACGAAGGTGATTTTGTGGTGGCATCAGAAAAGATTACTCCCGAAACTGTCAACTTCATGCTTACTTATGGCAGAGGATTGTTATGCGCCCCTATAACCAAAGAACGTTGTAAGGAGTTGGACTTAAGGCCCATGGAAGAGCATAATACTTCCTTGTTAGGCACCCCCTTTACCGTAAGTGCGGATTTATTATGCGATGGGTGTACCACCGGTGTATCTGCCCATGACCGTGCCGCCACCATCCGTGCATTAGGCAACCCTAATTATCAGGCAGAACATTTCGGACGTCCCGGCCATATTATGCCATTATACGCTCACGAAGATGGTGTTTTAGGGAGAAACGGACATACAGAAGCTGTCATAGATTTAGCCCGTCTGGCAGGCTTATATCCGGCAGGAGCACTTATAGAAGTAATGAATCCGGATGGAACGATGGCGCGCTTGCCCCAGTTGCAGGAAATAGCCGAAAAGTTCAATCTGAAAGTGATATCCATAGAGGATCTTATTAAATATAGACGGTTAAACGAATAAAGAAAGCGGGATTTCAAGTCCCGCTTTCTTTATATCCATCTATATTATTCGTGTACGTAAAGATCCCAATCCAAGTAATTTTCAATGGCTTCGCGTAATATTTCAACCACATCGGTACGAACCATTGCTACATGGTGTTCGAATCCGTTCTTGCAAATGAACTTCATGAGCCCTTGCAGATTTTCCACCTTAGTCACAGCAATACAGCCGTCCATGCCATACGGGTCGTTGGTCATTTCACCCTTGCCCAAATAGGCCTTGATGCGTCCTAACGTATCATCGGTAGAAATACGGAAGTAGGTAAATTCACCTTCAGTACATTTGCCATACACAGCACCAAACGTATTCACCTTACCCAAAGTACGTCCCAATACGCCCAACGGTCCTAATTTCAAGTTGTTCTTTACAAAGCTCTTCGGGAAGTTACCGCAGTGGGTACAGACACACTTGTTACGGTCTTCGGCAAAGTTGTTGTTCCAGTCGAGCAAAGCGGAAGCTTGCTGGGCCGCCAAAGTCAAGGCATACATTGATACTGCACCGGCAAGGTCGGTCTCACAAGCGGCAGGAATCAATTTTTCGCCCAACATACTCATGGTGACACATGCAGCACAACCATAATTCTGTTCAAGTGAATCCCAACACTGGATGGCAACAGCATCCACTTCGTTTGCTTCAATCCATTCTTCTACAGCTACACCGAATTTTGCCTGAAGCATCAGCTTTTCACGGTATGCATCCGGTACAACAGCATAATTACAGATGGCCTCCATCTTGGCCTTCAATGCAGGTGAGTTTTCATCCACCTTACGGGCATTGGCCAGGATTTCACTCAAGTCTACAGGAACAACTGTTATACCACTGGCCTGAAGAAGTTTTTCGCTGGCACGGCAAGTATTGAAACCCAACGGACGAGTACCAATCTGGCCGATACGGCAATGGGTAAGTTTCTTCACTACGCGACAAATGGCAGCAAACTTATTCACATCCTTCATCATCAAATCACTATGGATGGAGTAAGTATGTAAAGTAGTATCAGTAAACGGAATGCCGTATTGATAAAGATTGTTACATACAGAAATCTTGCCACAGAAAGCATCACGACGATTGTCCAAGTCCACCTTGTCGTTTTCGTCATCGCATGCCTGTACCAATACAGGCACATTCAGTTCGGCACGACTGATGGCATTGATAATGCCTACCTCGAAACCAAAGTTGGGCAACGAAACAATGATACCATCGATTTCATCTCTATACTGACGGAAAAGAGTAGCACATTTCTTTCCGTCTTCTACGGTTTCCATAGAACCACCGGTAGGTGTATCGCATTCATCGAGAATAACATAACCATATCCGGCCTTTTCCAATTCTTCGAGTAAAGTCTTGCGTACATCAATAGCCAAGTCTGAATTGAAGTAAGCACGTGTTCCGATAATCAAGCCGAAAGTTTCTTTTCCGGCAACAGCTTGTTTTTTCATGTTCTTATATTTTTTGGTTATTGTTCATTTACTATTTTCACGGCCTTTATCCAACCCTCATATAGATGGGTCCTTTCATCTGAAGCCATCATAGGCAGTATCCGGTTGTCCGAAGTACGAAGCTTGGCCACTTCATCCATATCCTTCCATACTTTTCTTGCCAATCCGTTCATGATAACCGCTCCCATGGCCGAAGCTTCTTCAATATCACTCCGATTGATACAGGCATCCAGCATATCGGCCTGGAACTGCATCAGGTAATTGTTCTTGGTAGGGCCACCATCTACCCTGAGTTCTTTCAAAGCAATGTTTGCCTGTCCGGTCATCAAATCAATCAAATCCTTTACCTGATAAGCGATAGCTTCCAATGCTGCACGGCACACATGTCCCGTTTCGGTAGCAAGCGTCATACCGCAAATCATAGCCTTCGCCTTCGGATTCCACCACGGGGCGCCCAAGCCGGCAAAGGCAGGAACCAGATACACACCACCATTGTCAGGGACACTGAGAGCCAACTGCTCTATTACAGCCGGGCTTTCTATCAATTTCAGTTTGTCAGTCATCCATTTGATGGTAGCACCCGTACAGTGGATGTTACCTTCAAAGGCGTAAAACACTTTGCCCTCAGCAGCAAATCCGACGGAAGTGACCAACCCTTCGGGAGCATTTACAGGTTTTTCACCGATGTTCACCATCACAGAAGAACCTGTACCGTAAGTGGCCTTACCCATGCCACTTTCGAAACACATCTGCCCGGTAAGGGCTCCATGGGAGTCGCCAAGTACTCCTGCTATTGTTATCGGAGTCTGAAAGACATCTTCTACAGTTGTTTCACCATAGACGGCATCACAGGGTAACGGACAGGCCATCATGTTCCGGGGAATGGTAAACAACGACAACAATTCATCGTCCCAATCCAATGTATGGATATTGAACAATAATGTACGCGATGCGTTGGTATAATCTGTGGCGTGTACTTTACCATTCGTAAGTTTCCATACCAGCCATGAATCTATGGTACCCATCAACAATTCACCTTTGTCGGCAGACTCACGGGCACCTTCAACATGGTCCAGAATCCACTTCACACCGCTGGCCGAGAAATACGGATTGATCAACAGACCGGTCCGTTCCTGAAACAAGGAAGTATATCCTTTCTCTATCAGTTCATTGCAGATGGATTCTCCGCGTTGGCATTGCCAGACGATAGCATGATAGACCGGCTTTCCTGTCAGTTTATTCCATACCACTACCGTTTCGCGTTGGTTGGTAATGGCCAGTGAATAGCAAACGTCTTCTCCTTTGCTTTGTTCCACTACCTGACGGATGACTTCCACCGTATTGTTATAAATTTCTTCGGCATCGTGTTCCACCCATCCCGGTTGGGGATAATATTGTTTGTGGGCAAGGTTGACACGATTTACCAACTGACAATGTTCATTGAACAAGACCGCCTTGGTAGCCGATGTACTTTGGTCTACAGATATGATATATTTCATACGACTTGTCTTTGGGATAATTACTTGATGAAGTCCTTTGCTGTTTGATATATACCCTCTGCATCGAGTTTATAGTAATGGAAAATTTCAAGTGGTTTTCCATGAATGGCATTCTCATCGGGGATTCCCAGTATTTTAACAGGGACAGGACAAGAAGCACAAACCGTTTCAGTCACGATACCACCCAAACCACCATACATACTATGTTCTTCTACGGTAATGATTCTACCGGTTTCGCGAGCCGCACGCAAAATGGCATCCGTATCGGCAGGCTTCAACGTATGCATATCGATTACACGGGTACCGATACCTTCGGCAGCCAAACGTTTACCTGCTTCGTAGGCATGGTAGACGGTCTCGCCGCATGCGATGATGGTAAGGTCCTTACCATCCTGCAATTGGATGGATTTACCGATTTCGAAAGTAAAGTCCTCGTTCTCGTATACATCAGGAACAGCATTACGTCCTACTCGCACATAGACAGGATGCGGATAATCTACCAATTGTTGTACCAGCTTACGTGTCTGAAGGGCATCGCAAGGCAACACCACCTGCATATTGGGGAAAGTACGGAGGGCGGCAATGTCATGAAGACTATGATGGGTGGCTCCTAAGGCTCCGTAAGCCACACCACCGCTTACTCCCAATATCTTGACGGGATTTTCACTGTACGCCAAATCCACCTTGACTTGTTCCAGGCTACGGGCCACATAAAAGCAGGCAGGTCCACATACAAACACTTTCTTTCCGCACGAAGCCAAACCTGCAGATATGCCTACAGCATCTTGTTCGGCAATACCACATTCTACAAACTGTTCAGGCAACTCTTTCGCAAATTTGGTTAAAGTAACCGATCCTCTGGCATCGCTGGTCACAGCTACAATATTCTTGTCTTGTTTGCCGAGTTCAACCAATGTATCGGTGAAACTCTGCCGGCAAGGTACACTCTTTATTTCCATAATCAACAGTTCTTTTCAAGTTCTACAATACGATTGGATATTTCGGACATGGCAGCTTCATACTCTTCTGCATTAGGCACTCCGTGATGCCACTTCAGAACATTTTCCATCAATGACACATTGTACCCTTTGGTTGTACGGAGAACAATCAAATGAGGTTTGCCACATTGGTAATCCAAACTTTCCAGGGTTTCTACAATGCTGCCCATATCGTTACCGTCAATCTCCTTCACATCCCAACCGAATGCTTCCCAACGCTGGCGGATAGGTTCAAGTGCCATAACATTCTCGGTTGTATCGCTAATCTGCAATCCGTTTCGGTCAATCATAGCCACCAGATTATCCAACTTATAAAAGCTTCCCGCCATGGCTGCTTCGTAGATGGAGCCTTCGCCCTGTTCACCATCGCCCATCAAGACAAAAGTACGGGAATCCGACTTGTCCATTTTGGCAGCGATGGCACATCCTACACCAATCGGGAGGCCATGTCCCAAGGCACCGGTATTGAATTCTACACCGGGCACTTCAATGGTGGGATGCCCTGCCAGAGGTGACAAATATTCGCCATAGGTATCCAAAAGTTCTTTGTTGATAAACCCACGTGCTTCGAGCACACTATACAATGCTTCTACACAATGTCCCTTACTCATGATGAAACGGTCGCGGCCTTCCATCTTGGGTTCTTCGGGATTGACATTCATAATACGAAAATAAAGCGCAGTCAAAGCATTCAAGGAAGAGAGGCCTCCACCTATGTGACCGGCTTTTGCTTTATAGACTACCTCTACTAAGCGTTTTCTGATTCGCTCACTTGTAAGTGCGAGTTCAGGAATAGGAATTGAATGATTCATATACTATAAATTAGATTAAGCTCTTTACAAAATTAGGAACTTTTGATTTAACATCACAAAATTGCAATAGAATTATCATAAAAACAATTTAATTATCACAAAAAACTACCTAAAATCCGAGACTTTGAAGTCGTTTTACTAAAAACACAATACTTTGCAGCCATATGGACTAACTTTTAAGAAAGAAAGTACATTGTCACTTCACCAACTTACCGTTGATATACAGATTCTTCGTAGTAATATCCTTTACATTTTCAACGCGATTGCCATTCTTGGCTACATTGTTCCAACGACAATCTTCAACTGAAATGTTGGAAACATATTTGTCGTCTTCCAAGCCGATGGCTACAATGCCGTACTGACTCTTTTCGCAGGTCACGTTCTTCAGGTGTACATTGCGTACGGTGGGAG
>CAZFDP010000125.1:0-5845 GCA_964518185.1 uncultured Phocaeicola sp.
CGGAAAGCGGATGCAAAGGTAGATGTTTTTTGAATACCAACCAAACATTTGAAGCACTTTTTTAAATTAAAAATGCACTTTTTATTTTAAGTGTAAGATAAACACTTGATAATCAAACCATGTTACACAACATATTTATCGAAGATTTTTTTCTCCCAAAAGAAATACAAGGGAGTTGATATACCTTATTATATTATAACACATCCTTCACCCCACTCAATTTCATACTGTTTGAACCTTTAATAAGGATATATTTCCCCTGCGGTTTTTCCGCAAGAAACACTCGCTTCAGTTCTTCCACATCTTTGTAATGTTCATAAGCAGTTTCAATTTTGGCGAACTCTGCACCAACCAACATCACCCGTTCAAAGTTGCATTGTTCCAGCAGAACAACCACCTTTCGATGCTCATCAGCACTGCTTTCACCTAATTCTTTCATATCCCCCAAAACAGCCACTTTATGAGGCGCATCCATCAAACGGAAGTTTTCCAATGCTGCCGCCATACTGGTTGGATTAGCATTGTAAGCATCCACAATAAGGTAGTTGCATCCAGTTTCTGTGAGTTGCGAGCGATTGTTGGTAGGGATATACCCTTCCAATGCCTCACAGATATCAACTGCTGGTACCTCCAAACGACAACCTATGGTAATGGCAGCTAACGCATTCTTTATATTATATGAACCGATAAGATGTGTTTGCACTTGATAGGATTCATTCTTATATCTCCATTCAAAAGCAAGGAAAGGAGCACATTCTTTCAATTGACCCGTCACCAACAAATTTTCGCTGCCCTTCATGCCATAATACATTGGATGCAAATCATGTGCAATACCACATAAATGCTCATTATCCTTATCCAAAAATACAAGTTTGTCAGGAGTAGTACGCAGATAGTCATATAATTCCCCCTTAGTTTTCACTACTCCTTCAAAAGACCCGAATCCTTCCAAGTGAGCCTTTCCCACGTTGGTTATCAAACCGCAATCAGGATGAACGATATTCACCAACGTGTGGATTTCACCGGGATGATTCGCTCCCATTTCCACCACGGCTACTTGATGTTCCTTAGTCAGTCGAAGCAAAGTAAGAGGTACACCTATGTGATTGTTCAGATTTCCTTGAGTATAAAGAACTTTATATTTTTTCTGTAACACCGTTGCTATCAGTTCCTTGGTTGTGGTCTTGCCGTTAGTTCCGGTAATGCCTATAATGTAAGTCCCCATGCGGCGACGATGCTCACATGCCAACTGCTGCAAAGTCTTCAAACAATCTTCTACCAAAAGAATTTTGGGATTTTCCACTTGGGCATACTCAGCCTCATCTACCACCGCATAACGGCATCCTTTGGCCAACGCCTGGAGAGCAAAAGCATTCCCATTGAATGTTTCGCCTTTCAAGGCTATAAACATAGAGCCTTCGGGACAATTACGACTGTCGGTTGTTACTTCATTGCAAGTTTCAAAGCAGGAATAAATTGTTTTTATATCCATTTTCTCCTTATTATTTAATAGAATGGGCAAATATAATTGAAAAATTGCTATCAAAATACGAAAAGTTCAAGAATTCTGCCTACATTTGTAACAATCTTAGTAGTGAGCAGACAGATGAGGAACAATTTTCCGCTGACAATCAACGTAAACGGACGGTTAATGGAACTTGACCACCCGCAAGTGATGGGGATACTGAACGTAACCCCCGATTCGTTTTATGCCGGCAGTCGAAAACAGACCGAGGCCGACATCCTTGCTCGCGCCCATCAGATAGTGTCCGAGGGGGGGAGTATCATCGACTTAGGAGCCTATTCATCGCGTCCCAATGCTTTAGATGTCAGTACGAAAGAAGAGATGAATCGTCTGCGTACCGCCTTACAAGCCATCCGCCGTGAGCTACCGAAGGTCATCCTCTCTATCGACACCTTCCGCGCTGATGTAGCCCGAATGTGTGTAGAAGAATACGGAGCCGCCCTTATCAATGACATTTCAGCCGGACAGATGGACGAACTAATGTTTCCTACCATAGCCCAATTGGGAGTGCCTTATATTATTATGCACATGCAAGGGACGCCTCAGAATATGCAGAAAAAACCACACTACGAAAATTTACTGAAGGAAATATTTCACTACTTTTCAGAAAAAGTACAACGTTTGCGCGATTTGGGAGTAAAAGACATAATTTTGGATCCCGGATTCGGATTTGGAAAAACTTTGGAACACAATTACCAGTTGATGAGCCACCTGGACGAATTCGGCATATTTGGTCTTCCACTACTGGTAGGAATTTCTCGAAAATCAATGATATACAACCTATTAGAATGTACCCCCGACAATGCTTTAAATGGAACCACCGTACTGAACACCCTCGCTCTGCAAAAGGGTGCCCACCTACTGAGAGTACACGATGTAAAGGCTGCCGCAGAAGTTGTATCCATCGTCGAGAAAACAAATCAAAGCCAAAACTTTTAACCTCATTCAAAACGAAGAAATATGTTCATAGATTTCAACATAAAAGACCTGATTGACATTCTGTTGGTAGCCTACTTGCTCTATCAGATATACCGCTTGATGAAAGACTCTGGTTCCATTAACATTTTTATCGGCATTTTAGTATTCATCGGCTGTTGGTTGGTAGTGTCACAAGTATTAGAAATGCGCCTATTGGGTTCCATTTTCGACAAGTTGGTCAGTGTGGGAGTCATTGCCCTCATCGTACTCTTCCAAGACGAAATCCGCAAATTTCTCGTCACTTTAGGTTCACACAAACGCTGGGGTAGTTTTTTCCGTTTTCTCACCAACACCAAACAAGAGAAAGTAGAGAAAGGTGACATGATGCCCATTGTCATGGCTTGTATGAATATGAGTAAGAACAAAACAGGAGCCCTGATTGTAATTGAAAAGAATATGCCACTCAATGACATTATTCGTACAGGCGAAACTATCCAAGCCAACATCAACCAGCGCCTCATCGAGAATATCTTCTTCAAGAACAGCCCCTTACACGATGGAGCTATGATTATCAGCCATAAACAGATAGAAGCAGCCGGTTGTATTCTGCCCGTATCGCACGATTTGAACATTCCAAAGGAATTGGGGCTGCGCCACCGTGCCGCATTAGGAGTATCGCAAGAAACCGATGCACTGGCCATCATTGTAAGCGAAGAGAACGGTGGTATCTCCATTGCCCACAAAGGTCAATTTCAACTTCGCCTGACCCCCGAAGAATTAGAGCGCATCCTAACGAAAGAATAAAACAACCATCAATCCAACATCAAGCTCATGTAGGGATGCTCGGCTGTAAGCAACAGACGGGTAAAATCACGGATATTGCACGGCCGATAGTCCACATCGGGCTGCCAACCCCGCAAACAGCGACCACCGCTCAAAGTGTAATAACCGTTGTTTTCAGGAACAACCTCATCGCCATGCAGATGAATGCTCATATCTAACCCTGGATATTTGCGTGCAATGAGACAGAGCACACGCTCTGCATGAATCACCCTTGCCATGCCCAAATAAAAAGAATCGAGGAAAGAAGGTTGCAGACAGTTCACTGCATCGGCCTGGAAAAGACGAGCTGATTCAAGAAGGAGGGAATCGCGTACACGTTCATCATCGGCCAGCAGTTCCTTAACAACCACACCCCCATCTTGAGGTACACAAAAAGCCATGCCTACAATATGATGACTACGACGTGCCACCAACATCTTTCCACTACTCAAACGCAAGTCCTCGAGAATGATGAGGAAATCTTCGCGGGGATGTTGAATACAGCAAGGCCGCTTCTTCATCATAGACGAGAAATAATGATAGCGTTCAAAAAGCAAATGACGATTGTCGGTCTCGTCGACCACTACACAATCGGATGCAGGATGCAACCCACATAGTTCTATCGGCTGGTTTACATAGCCAAAGGTAGGCGCATAACCCGACTGACCATAAAATTCGAACAGCCACTGTTTAGCAGGAATAAGAGTACTTAATAGAATATCCTTTCTATACATATGCCGATGGGCATCGGCTAACAATCCGCGCATGATACCACGCCCCCGATAATCAGGATGAGTACAAGCGCCCGAAATATAGGAAACATCAACCACTTCGCCACAAAAAGTCATGGGATAAGGAATCATCTGCAAAGCGGCCACCAAACGACCATCTTCTCGGGCAGAAAGATTGATTTCATCCTTGTAACGTCGTTCGAAATATAGGTTTACAAACTCGTCGGTATCATCGAAACAGAGTTTCCACAATGCTTTGACTTCTTCTTTGGTATTCATACGGATTCGGCTATAAATTTTTCCAATAATTCATAAGGATGATAGGACAGTTTGGCCTTACGCAGTCCCTCCAGCCCCAAGTCTTCTTCTCTGTTGACATAAACATATTGAGAGCCTATATGGTTCACATATTCATGATTAATCATGGCATACGAACCTTCTACTTCGATATCAGCTTTCTCCACACAAATATCCCAAGTATCAGAATTAATGGGAGAGCCATAGGTAAAAGCTACGATTCGCCCATCCACGAAAAGCACCCCACCCGTAACATCCAGAACCTCCATGTGGGTTAGAGCATAGGTCATGGATTGACGTTCGGCACTCAGGATCCGTTCCTCACAACATTCATTGGCCCGGCACCAAATTTCTTCAAGCTTTAAACATTCAGGAATAAGTTGGGGAGTAAGTTCGCGATACTCATAATAAGGGTATGTTTTTCGGAACTTATTGAGGTGATTGCGTTTAGGTTGAAACTTCTTGCCTCCAAGGCCACTAAGTTCTGAACGCAAGTAGATATAATCAAAATAGTTACGATCTGCAGTAAAAGTAAATCGTCCCGGTAATATTTGTTCGACCTCAGTCTTGACTTGTGCAGAGACGCCCAACATTTTGAAGACCACGCCCCGTTCGTATGCATCAGTTTCCAATGCAAGGAACACTTTTTTCCAGTCGCCTTGACCGGCAGGCATCATATACACAAGCTCCCCGTCTACATAAAAACGAAACACCAGAAAGCCATGTACCACCGCCCAACGGGTATGGTACAAAAACGACCAACTACATAAGTTAGCAAACGAGAAATCACAATTTCGTTGCCCACTTGCTAAAATGTAGGGTTGAATCAGATCCTTATCCTGCAAAGTTATCTCCTTAAAGTTTATCATAATGGTTTCGTTATCGTAAACAATGCAAAGTTAAACAAAGGTTCGATTAAGTGTTCAATAACATAAAGATTTAGCATACTTTTACCAAAAATAATAACGCTTATGGCATGTTGATATAACAATAATTGCCTATTTTTGCAAAATGAAAAACAACAAGAAAGGAATCTTTAGTAAAAATATTAGAATATGGATTTAATTTCTCAAATCGTTGAACGTGCGAAAGCCAACAAACAACGCATCGTTCTCCCTGAAGGTACCGAAGAACGTACCTTGAAAGCTGCCAATCAGATTTTGACAGACGAAGTAGCCGACTTGATTCTTATCGGCAATCCGGATGAAATAGCCGAACTGGCCAAGAAGTGGGGCTTGGGTAATATCCACAAAGCTACCATCATCGACCCTGAAAATCATCCAAAACAAGAAGAATATGCCCAATTGCTTTGCGAACTCCGCAAGAAAAAAGGCATGACTATCGAAGAAGCCCGCAAGTTGGTGGTAAATCCGCTTTACTTGGGTTGCTTGATTATCAAGGCTGGTGATGCCGACGGCCAATTGGCAGGTGCCAAGAACACCACAGGCGATGTACTCCGTCCTGCTTTGCAAATCATCAAGACAACTCCGGGTATTACCTGTGTATCGGGTGCCATGATTATGTTGACTCACGCTCCTGAATATGGTGAAAA
>CAZFDP010000126.1:0-5771 GCA_964518185.1 uncultured Phocaeicola sp.
AAAACATAGCTTTAAAATTTTTGAATTTGGGGAATAACCCTTAGCTTTGTAACTCAATAGTTTAATATTAACTACATGAAAAATATGAGAAAGATTTTCTATGCTCTGCTGCTTGTATTGCTGGCAGCTTGTGGTTCTACTCAGCAAGAGCCGATTGACCGTGAAGCGCTTTTGATGCGCAATAATCCTCAAGTGGCAGAATTTGATTCGTTGGCCTCACTTTCTGTGGGTAACGGTGAGTTCGCCTTTACGGTAGATGCAACCGGTTTGCAGACTTTTCCGGATAACTACAAGAAAGGTGTACCCTTAGGCACTCAGAGCCAATGGGGATGGCACAGTTTTCCAAATGTAAACAATTACCAACCGGCCGAAGTGCTGAAGGAATTTGATTTCGGACGTGACCATAAGGAAATCTATTCTTGCCAGTTCAGAGAACCGGGCCGTCAGCAGGATGCCTGTAACTATTTGCGTGTAAATCCGCATCGCTTGCATTTAGGTATAGTGGGACTGGAGTTGCAAGAAGGTACATCTATGGCCGATTTTGGAGATATCAAGCAGACACTCGATTTGTGGAAAGGTCAGATTCATAGCAATTATACCCTTGGTGGAACTCCTATGGCGGTACAGACCACTTGCCATCCTACCCTTGATATGATAGCGGCTTGTGTGGAAACATCTGCACCTACAGCCGATGGTAAATACCAAGGTATCTGCTTGCGTTTCCCTTATCCTACCGGAGTGCATGCCGATGACGCTTGTTTGTGGGGGGCTGATGACAAACATCAGACAGAAGTGGTTTGTCAAGATGCCAATTCGGCTTTGCTGAAACGTACTTTGGACGATACAGTCTATTACGTAGATCTTCGTTGGGAAGGAAAGGCTGTCTTGAGTGAAAAGGCACGTAACTATTGGGTATTGGCTCCACAAGAAGGCAAACTCGCCTTTACTTGTCGTTTTGTGGGTGAAGAACCGGCTGCTGCCGCACTTCCGCTATTTGCCGAAACAATGGAAGCCAGTGCTGCCTATTGGACTAATTTCTGGTCTACCGGTGGTATCGTGGACTTTTCTCAGTGTACTGACCCACGGGCTAAGGAATTGGAACGTAGAGTGGTTCTTTCACAATACTTGTTGGCTATCCAGAGTGCCGGAAGCACTCCTCCGCAGGAAACCGGTTTGACTTATAATTCTTGGTTTGGCAAATTCCACTTGGAAATGATCTGGTGGCATCAGGCTTGGCAACCGTTGTGGGGACATGGTGATTTGTTGGCTCGTACCATGAAGTGGTATGAAAAGGCCGAGCCGATGGCTCGCGAAATAGCCAAGCGTTCCGGCTTTGATGGTATCCGTTGGATGAAGATGACCGATCCAAGTGCAGCCGAGGCACCATCGAATGTGGGTAGCTTCCTCATTTGGCAACAGCCTCATTATATCTATATGGCCGAACTGATTTATCGTGCTAATCCCAGTGAAGAAGTGTTGAAGGAATATTATCGTTTGGTACAGGAAACCGCCAAGTTCATGTATTCATTCGCTGTATATGATGCTCTTGACGGTCGTTTCATCCTGAAGGGAGCTATCCCGGCACAAGAAACCTTGAAGGCTGCCACTACCATCAACTCGCCGTTTGAATTGTCATACTGGCATTATGCCATGCAGACTGCACAAGCTTGGCGCGAACGGATGGGTGAAGAACGTAACTTGGAATGGGATGAGCTGATAGACAAACTCTCACCATTGGCATACAACGAAGACCAGCTCTATTTGGCATCGGAAGATGCGGTAGATACTTATAAGGATATCCGCTTCACCAGCGACCACATGGCTGTATTGGGCTCTGTAGGTATCCTGCCGATGAATAAGTTGATTCGTGAAGACTATATGAAGAATACGCTCAATTGGGTATGGGATAACTGGAACTGGGGTAAGACTTGGGGCTGGGATTATCCGATGACAGCCATGAATGCCACTCGTTTGGGTGAACCCGAAAAGGCGGTAGGTGCTTTGTTGATGGATAAGCGTACCAATACCTATCTGTTGAACGGTCATAACTATCAGGATGGTCGTCTGCGCTGCTATTTGCCTGGTAATGGTGGCTTGCTTACTGCAGTGGCCTTGATGTGTGCCGGTTGGGATGGTTGTGAAGTCGAAAACCCCGGATTCCCGAAAGACGGTACATGGAACGTTCGTTGGGAAGGATTGAAACCAATGCCGTAAGCCTATGAAAAGAATGATGATTGCACTGCTCCTGACAACGGGAGCAGTGTCTGTATGGTCGCAATATGCTACCCAAAAGGTGAAAGGAGCCGGTGATTTGATAGAATCAACTTCTTTCAATGACCATAAACGAGGTACGGAGCGTCGTTTGCAATATCTTCCGGAAGGGGAGGACTTTGTCTGTGTTAACGGAGAAAACCGATATACCCGTGCCTTGTATGGCAGCCCTACGGCTTGGCGTTTGGAAACCAGTGACCGACCTGTCTTTGCAACGTATGTAAAGCGCGATTGTCGGAATATCCGGTTTCAAGTCCGTTTTCCCAATGGAAAAATCACCCCATTGGAAAAAACGTCCTTTTGTGAAGCCCGCTATACTCCCGGACGGCGTTCGTATTGGCTGAAGGATGAGGCATGGGGAGGACAGGCTGAAATGCGGATAACCGTTTTGCCGAGCATGCAGGAAGAAGGTGCTATGTGGGAGTTCTCGGGTAACTTACCCAAGGGTACGGTGATTGAGGCCATCGTGTCGCATATCCGGAATCCCAAATTATCGCGTAACGGTGATATGGGTGCCGATGCACCCCGTAGTTTCGACCCGGTAGAGACTGGAGAATTTGAACAGAAGTTGGAAGTGAAGCTTCCTATTAAGGAAACGGCCTATATTAAAATAAAGGTGAACCATTTGGAACAATCGGGCAACAAACAGGAATTTCTTGCTTGGGAAGCCGACCGTCAGGCACTGGCCGGACGCATCCATTTCTCTACTCCCGATCCCTTCCTTAATAATATAGGTGGTGCATTGGCCGTGGCTGCCGATGGTGTATGGGGTACTGAAGAAGTATGGCTTCATGGTGCTGTAGGTTGGCGAATGCCACTCAGTGGATGGAGAGCCGGTTATATAGGCGATGCCTTGGGATGGCACGATCGTGCCCGTAAACATTTCGATAATTATGCAGCCAGCCAGGTAACCGAAGTGCCTTGTACTCGTTCTCATCCGGCGCAAGATTCAACATTGGCTTTAGCCAGAAGTGTCAAGGAATGGGGCACCCCCCATTATAGTAATGGCTATATCTGTCGTAATCCGCAGCGTAATAATCAGATGCATCATTATGACATGAACCTGTGCTATATCGACGAACTCTTGTGGCACTTGCAATGGACGGGCGATTTGGATTATGCCCGGAAGATGTGGCCGGTCATTCAGTTACACTTGGCATGGGAGAAACGCAATTTCGATCCGGATGGTGATAGCCTGTACGATGCGTATGCCTGTATTTGGGCCAGTGACGCACTCTATTATAACAGTGGCGCGGTAACGCATAGCTCGGCCTATAATTATCGGGCCAATCGCTTGGCGGCTTTGATTGCGTCTAAGATAGGAGAGGATGCCACTCCCTATCAACAAGAGGCCGACAGGATTCTGTCTGCCATCAACAAACGGTTGTGGATGCCTGAAGCCGGACATTGGGCGGAATTTCAGGATTTCATGGGGCATAAGCGCTTGCACAAAAGTTCCGGAGCATGGACTATCTATCATGCAATTGATAGTGATATTGCTACTCCCGAGCAGGCTTATCGGGCTACTCGGTATGTGGACGACCATTTGCCGCACATCCCGGTAAGGGTAGCCGAAGGTACTCCTTATGCCGAAGAAATAAATGCTGGCGATTATGCTACGGTAGCTACCACCAATTGGTTGCCTTATTCTTGGAGCATTAACAATGTGGCCTTTGCCGAGGTGATGCATACGGCTTTGGCTTATTTTCAGGCCAATCGCCCCGAAGAAGGCTTCAAATTACTGAAAAGTTCGGTACTCGATGGCATGTATTTGGGTGAAAGTCCGGGTAATTTCGGTCAGGTGAGTTTTTACGATGCGGCACGCGGAGAATGTTACCGCGATTTTGGAGACCCTATTGGGGTAGCTTCCCGACTTTTTATTCAAGGACTTTATGGTATTTTGCCCGATGCGTTGAACAGTCGTTTGTTGGTTCGCCCCGGCTTCCCGGCAGCATGGAATCATGCTTCACTGCATACCCCGGATGTTGATTTTGGCTTTGAACAATCGGGTAAAAATTCCCGTTACGATTTGACTCACCGATTGGCTGTCGTACATCAGGTGGAATTCCATTTACCGGTTGCTTATACAGAAGTTGCTTCTGTAAAGGTCAATGGTAAGAAAGCTGAATGGAAGTATGTGCCCAATGCGGTCGGTCGTCGTTTGCTGTCGGTTGTAGTTCCTGCCTCTTCCGGTAAGAAATTTGAGGTGATGGTTAAATGGAAAGGAGCCAAGGTCCTTCCAGAAATTGCAGCCCCTCGTCCTGCTGTGTTGGCTAAGGCACTTCCGTTTCCTTTCTCATGCGTAAAGAGTGATAAATGCGAGATGGTGGATGTTTGCCAGTCGTTCAATGCCAATGTGACGGACATCTTCCAGAATGAGTATTTGTCGCCTCGTTCACCTTATACTACTTTACAACTGCCCAAGCAGGGTATTGGTGAATGGTGTCATCCGCTGAAGACGGCAAATATAGATGATACGGGGCTCCGTACCAAGGTAAAGGGGACCGATGTATTGCAAACCGAGTTGGGTATTCCTTTCCGCACGCCTGCCGAGGGACAGAATATTGCCTATGTGTCGTTGTGGGACAATTATCCGGATAAGATTAAGGTCTCTTTGAATGGTAAGGCAACTACACTCTATCTGCTGATGGCCGGTAGTACCAACCACATGCAGTGTCATATAGACAACGGATATGTGCGTGCTTATTATACCGATGGTACTTATAGCGAACTACCGTTGGTGAATCCATATAACTGGGCACCCATAGAACAATTGTTTTTTGAGGACGGTCAGGCATTCAATCGTAGCCGTTTGGTTCCGGGGAGTAGTCCTTTGCCGCTTGATTATGGCGCACAGCCTTTGTATCGTCTCCGTCTGAAAACAGGTGAAGTAAGCAACCGTTTGGCCGAAGAAATCGGATTCCCGGGGGTAACCCGCGAATTGGATGGTGGAGTCGCTACTTTGTTGGAACTTCCTCTCGATTCTACTAAAGAATTGTCTCATTTAACCATAGAAGCGGTTTCCAATGAGGTCGTTATCGGTTTGATGGGGGTAACCATTCAACGATAATCCTTGTGGTATAATTAAATAAGAATGTATCATTATTTAAATTAGACACGGATTAACACGGTTTTTAGTGTAAGTTTACATAAACTTCATCCGTACAATCCGTGTAATCCGTGCCTAAAAAATAGTGGATGTGCATTTCGACACATCCACCACTTGTTTTATTATATAAGAAGACTGATTAGTCTTGCTTCTTTTCTTTTCTTTCTGGACGTTCCTTTCTTTCCGGTTTTTCAGTTCTTTCCGGACGAGGGAGCAATACCTTGCGTGAAAGTTTGAACTTACCGGTCTTCGGGTCAATGTCGAGCAATTTCACTTCGATTTCATCGCCTTCCTTCATTCCGGCTTCTTCGATGGTTTCCAAACGCTTCCAGTCTATTTCAGAGATGTGGAGCAAACCATCCTTACCCGGCAAGAATTCTACGAATACACC
>CAZFDP010000127.1:0-5747 GCA_964518185.1 uncultured Phocaeicola sp.
GTGTAACTGCTACCGAAACATTGATTTCGTTGGAACAAAGCATCAAGAAAGAAATCCCTATCAAGTCTGAATAATGGATTGGCTGACCGAATATCATTTGGCCGGAATAGTTATAGGAATCAGTACTTTTCTGATTATCGGACTATTCCATCCCATTGTGATTAAGGCAGAATATTATTGGGGAACACGTTGTTGGTGGATATTCTTAATATTGGGTATCTTTGGCATTATTGGTTCTCTGCTTGTAGCCGATATTCTGGTCTCTTCCTTATTGGGTGTCTTTTCTTTTTCTTCGTTTTGGACTATCAAGGAAGTATTCGACCAACGAAAGCGAGTACTGAAAGGTTGGTTCCCAATGAATCCAAAACGGAAACATGAATATGAATAAAAAAGTGGATGTGCTGTTATAATGCACATCCACTTTTTTTATAATCCTAACTTTTCCGAAATCTCCAGCATCTGTTGGATAGGTTTTACAGCTTCCTTAGCTACTTTTGAATCGACAGTTACTTCCGGCCATTCATATTTCAATGTATTATAAAGTTTTTCGAGCGTATTCAAGCGCATATAGTTACATTCATTACATGCACATGTACTGTCTTCTGGAGGAACAGGAATGAAATTCTTTTCAGGACATTGTTTCCGCATTTCATGAAGAATACCACTTTCGGTCGCTACAATGAAATTTTGTTTTGAACTGTTGATAGCATGTTTCAACAATCCGGCAGTAGAAGCTACCTTATCGGCAAGTTCAGCTACAACTCCCTTACATTCAGGATGTACTAATACATCAGCATCGGGATATTCTTTCTTCAGTTCCAGAATCTTTTCCACAGAAAATTGCTCATGCACATGGCAGGCACCATCCCATAAAAGCATCTGCCTGTTCGTAATGGAGTTGATATAATTACCCAAATTCCTATCGGGACCAAAGATTATTTTTTGTTCCTTTGGGAAACTTTCCACTATCTGCTTGGCATTGGTCGAAGTTACCACTACATCGGTCACTGCCTTGACAGCTGCCGTAGTATTGACATACGAAATGACCGTATAGTCAGGATGCTCTTTGACAAACTGTGCAAATTTATCGGCTGGACAACTGTCGGCCAATGAACAACCGGCATTGAAATCGGGAACCAATACTTTTTTATCAGGACAAAGAACCTTGGCAGTTTCGCCCATGAAGTGTACACCACACATCACAATGATATCAGCATCCGTTTTAGCTGCCCATTGTGCCAAAGCCAAACTATCGCCCACAAAATCGGCTATATCTTGAATTTCTCCACTTTGGTAGTAGTGACCTAAAATAACTGCATTCTTCTCTTTGCGGAGTTTGTTTATTTCTGCTGTCAAATCAAGATTCTTGTCTACCGATTCGGTTACATACCCTTTTTTCAACCATTCCGATTTATTCATAATAATCTTATTTTTTTCTTTCTTTCAAAAAAAGAATTTATAGTGATGATAATTGTCTGTTGATAATGTTCGTAAATTGGTATCCCTTTTTCTTGTCAGATAAGTTATTAAAATAAGGATATTCCGATATAAATATCCTATCAACAGCCTTATCTGTTGGAATACAGTAATATTACTTATTTTTTCAACAAACAGTTAATAATGTGCAAAGTTAAAAACTTTATGGTTATGAACACGTAAAATATGGATTAAAAAGTGTTGATATTTGATATTTAAGTTTTGGCTATCTTTTTTGGATTGTTGGTTTTTACATTACTATATATTTCCTTTTTAATTTTACAAGAATTATTTTTTAAAATATGTTCTTAAAGTTTTCACAGGTTTTCAACAGTTATCAACAATAAATATTATCTTTGTCCTATGATTGTTCTTCGCCTTTTAATAAGGAGGGAAAAGTGTGTTGAAACTATCATTATTACCATTTATATTATTAAATCCTCCTTTAAATACAATTTAAATATGCGAAAACTCAAGATTACTGAATTGAATCGGCTTTCTGTCGATGAATTCAAGCAAGCTGATAAACTTCCGTTGGTAGTTGTATTGGATGAAGTCAGAAGTTTGCATAATATAGGTTCCGTATTTCGTACATCGGACGCATTTCTTGTGAATTGTATCTATCTTTGTGGCATTACTGCTACTCCTCCCCATCCCGAAATGCATAAAACTGCTCTTGGGGCAGAAGATACTGTAGACTGGATTTATAAAAAACATACGTTGGAAGCAGTCGAAGAACTTCATAATGAAGGATATACGGTACTTGCCATTGAACAAGTGGAAGGCAGTACTATGTTGGGTAATCTGACATTGGATGCTGATAAAAAATATGCCATTGTGATGGGTAATGAAGTGAAAGGAGTACAACAAGAAGTAGTCAATGCTTGCGATGGGTGTATAGAAATACCTCAATATGGAACGAAACATTCGCTCAACGTATCGGTTACTACAGGCATTGTACTTTGGGAATTTGCCAATAAACTGATGGCTTTTAGGGAATAAATTAAAGTTGTCCGCTTTCTACCAACAGCACAATCCGTTCTGTCATAGCATCTTCGTCTTCTGGGTGATATTCTTTTTTCAAGCTTGCTCCAAAGAGTGATGCAAAGGCTTGGTAAAAGCCGGCTTTGAATGATCCCAGGAATGCTTTCACCAATTCGTATGAAGAAGAATCAGTTTCTCGGTTCACTAACTTTATCAACAGTTTACCTTGTGAAAAAGTTAGTTTCTTCATTACCGGTGTATATTGTTCCTTGATACTTTTTTCTACCAGTTTCAGATGTTTTTGCCTTGCTTTCTCATCGGGAAGTGTTTGTAGGTATTCATAGGTTTCAATAATGGCTCGGTTTACTTCTTTGGCAATGGGCAGTGTTTTTTTTACATTCCTCACCAAACGGTTGTATTCCCTTCTTTTCTTTTCGCTATTGAGATTCAATGGTTTGAATACATAAAGTACCGGCATACGCAACGAAGGTATAGTGTCTCCCTGATATACACAGACAGGCACCATGTAACCGTTGATTGAAGTCATTTCTTCCTTGGATTGCGAAAAAACCGCAACATGGGTCAACAAGCATAAGAATATGAAAATCAGTATCCGTTTCATTTTCGGTGTAAAAGTACAAAGAAATATGGTAGAGTATCATATCTAAATAGATTATTTAACATCAAAGACGTAGTATATGGAAAATTTAGCAAGATTGTTGAAAGTTATGTCAATTACTTGTCTTTCAATGTTTTTCTTTGTTAATAACTTATCAGCACAAAATAATTGGGAAGAAGTAGTAGAACAATTGGCCGAAAATGAAGAAGAAAATTCCTATCAATGGGAAAGTTTGTTGGAGGAATTGGCCGATTTGAAGGAACATCCAATAAATATCAATACAGCTACTAAAGAACAATTGGAAAGATTTCCTTTTCTTTCCGAACGTTTGGTAGAAAACATTTTATATTATCTCTATAAATATGGTTCCATGCAGAGCGAAAAAGAATTGCTGATGGTAGAAGATATGAGTCGGCAAACCATGCGTTATCTGCTTCCTTTTATAACTTTTGAACCTATTGAAAAAGAGAAAGATAAACTTAGTTTTCAACAAGTGTTGAAATATGGAAAACATGAGTTGTCTACACGTGTGGATATTCCTTTTTATACCAAAGCAGGTTATCGGAACAAATATTTGGGATATGGTTTTTATCACAATGTCAGATATAATTTTCGTTATGGCAACCATATAGATATAGGTATAACAGCCGAAAAAGATGCAGGTGAACCTTTTTTTGAAGGAAGAAACAGTAAGGGATACGATTACTATTCACCATATGTGTTGGTTCGTAACATGGGTAAAATCAATACGTTGGCTATTGGTAACTATCGTTTGGGGTATGGATATGGTTTAGTTATGAACACTGGTTTCAGTATGGGGAAAAGTGCCACACTTTCTACTTTAGGAAATCAATCAAGAGGTATTAAGAAACATTCTTCTACGGATGAATATAATTATTTTCAGGGAATGGCAATCAGTTATCAACTTTCCAAACGTTGGACAGCTGATGCTTTTTATTCTTACCGAAAAATGAGTGGAACAGTGGATAACCGGTTCATAACTTCGTTAAAAAAAGATGGATATTATCGTACAACCACTGATTTCGAAAAGCGGAATAGTTTTTCTAATCAAGTGATTGGCAGTAATATACATTATAATGGAAAGTATGTTGAAATGGGATTAACAACGGTTTATAATGTTTTCAACAAGATGTTAAATCCGGCTGCTCGTTACTACAATACCTTTTATGCACGTGGAAGTGATTTCTTTAATACTGGTATTAATTACAAGGTATTTTATAAACGTTTTTCCTTTTCAGGAGAAACGGCTATAGATAAGTCAGGACGGATAGCTACACTGAATATGATACGTTATTCACCGAAATCAGAAACACAAATTACAGTTATGAACAGGTTTTACGATGCAGCTTATCAAAGTATTTATGCCCGATCGGTAGGCGAGGGAAGTATGGTTCAAAACGAGAGCAGTATCTATATAGGTTTGGAAACCAGTTTATTGCGTTACTTTAAACTGAATGCTTATGCCGATTGGTTTTATTTTCCATGGAAAAAATATTTGGTAAGTAAGGCAGGGACAACCGGATTTGATGGTTTGTTGCAACTTACTTATTCACCAACTTATGAACTGGACATGTTCATAAGATATCGCTATAAAAATAAGCAGAAAGACTATACGGATGATTCGGGTAGTAAATCTACTCTACCTTATATTCAACAACGGTTGAAGTATCAGTTGAATTATTCACCAACCGATGCATGGGTGTTGAAAACTACTGTAGATTATGTAAATGCACACTATCGTCGACAGTCATCTTCACAAGGGGTAATGGTTTCGCAAGGAGTTGGATATTCATTCCGTAAATGTCCGTTGCGTTTGGATGCCGGTATTGCCTGGTTTTGTACCGATGACTATATTTCGCGTATTTCCATGTACGAAAAAGGTTTGCTTTATAGTTTTTCTTTTCCTTCGTTTTATGGCAGAGGAATGAGGCATTATCTGTTGGCTCGTTATGAATGGAACAATCATTTGGTTCTTCAGGCCAAATATGCTTTAACCCATTATTTCGACAGAGAAACCATAGGTACGGCTTTGGAACAAATAAACGGTCATCAAAAGAATGATCTTTATTTGCAATTACGTTGGAAGTTTTGAACCTTTTCCAACAGGCGTTTGTTATTTTGGTTGATTGATAAATTTAAAGCAATTCACAATGAAAAAGTTACTCATCTTTGCTGCCCTTGTTGCAGCTTTGGCTTCCTGCCAATCGAATAGCAAGAAAACTGTACAATCTGAGATGGCAGATACCACTATGGCCGTCCTTCCCGTTATGGAAGTGGACGAAGTTTTTACCGGAACTATTCCTGCTGCCGATGGGCCGGGCATTGATTTTGTATTGACTTTGGGTGTTACTACCGATGGTATTGACACACTCTATACGCTCGATATGACTTATTTGGATGCCGAAGGTCCCGGAAAGAACCAGACCTTTACTTCCAAAGGTAAGAAAAATGTTATTCACAAAGTAGTGAACAATCATCCGAAGAAAGCCGTCAAGCTCACTCCTGATGATGGTGACAATCCCATGTATTTTGTTATAGTGAACGATACTACCCTTCGGATGGTGAACGATTCCACTTTACAGGAAACCATCAGCCAAAGTGTTTACGACCTTACTAAGGTGAAGAATTGATATTTTGTATATAGAGT
>CAZFDP010000128.1:0-5736 GCA_964518185.1 uncultured Phocaeicola sp.
CCACATGGACTTCGGGTGTAGTATCAGACTTCAACGGTAAGGCCAACACAGCCGCTATTCAAGCTGCTTCCGATACGGACTCTTATACCACCTATGCCAATATGGGTACATACTGTACCAAGTTCAACCAAACACCATCCGAAAACCAAGGTTATTCGGACTGGTATATCCCCTCAGGCGGTCAGCTTGCCCTAATGTTTATGCATATGACAAGTATAAATGAGGCTCTTACCAAAATCGGCGGAAAGACATTGGAGTCCCTCACCTATTGGAGTAGTTCAGAGTATTCTTCCGACCGCGGGTGGAGCGTGCACTTCGGCAGTGGCTACGTGAGCTACTACTCTAAGGTCAACAACATCCAGGTTCGGTTCGTCCGGGACATTAAGTAATGGTTATTCTTACACTTTTATAACCCAAAGCCTCGCAATTGCGGGGCTTTGCCATTTAATAACAATAGGGTAAACACTAAAAAAAGATTTATAGATTTTGATATTTTTCTCATCGTAGATTTGTATATTCCACAGAAAATCACTATCTTTGTTGTAGATGAAAGAGGGTATTCATCCATATCTAAGTAGAACCGGTAAACCCTGACCGAAAAAACAATTAGCGAATGAATAAAAATAATGCATTCAATTTTGCCGGACACTCATTTAAAGGTGTCAGACAATTTACCGAAAACGAAGATTTTCACGAAATCTCCAAGCAACAATTTTCACAGGTTACTAACCTTAGCCGTCATTGGTCATGGCAGGATTTTTATGCAATGGCAGAAAATAACAGCAATGAGAATTATGACATCTTTCTTTTGGATGGCAGATATGAGGTTCTTCCTGCACATAACGGACTTTATATCTGGGGTGAACAGAACGATGCCAATTATAAGAAAGAACAAATGTTTGTCAATGAATTCAAGGATTTGGCAGGTGCTATTAATGATATCAAAGTTCGATACATTGACTTGCTTAAACGGATGTTCAAGGCATATAACTTGTCTGATTATAAGGTTTCTACGTTAGATAAGTTGGTTTATGCGACATTCCGCAATGACGGTATCCGTTCTGAGGTGGTGAGAAACATCTGGTTTGAAGGTGACATCCTTAAATTTGAGACGTATAACGGTATCTATAACGGGTCACAGTTGGTGGGTGGACTCGAAGACATCGTGAATAAAATGAAAGGTCAGTTGTTTTGACCGATTGGATTTCTTAACGGGACAAAGATTCATGTCCCGTTAAAGAAATTTGTTTCTCAAATTTAATAACTGTATTTTTGCATACTAAAAATCAAAGCATATGAAATATCGTATCAATTTTACAGACGATGACGGCAATGTCATCCATACAACCTATGTAGATGCCCGTTCCAAGCAGGAAGCGTGCCGCATCGCAGAAAAAGACCCGAATCTCAAGATTGTTCTTCAAAAGGCACTGGGCGGCACTGAGGTCAGCTGTGACTTTTATATTGACCCTGTAAACCTACTTAACTGATGAAAATTAGAACCGCAAAAAAAATATTGTTCGGAGCATCGTCATACTCCCGCAGATGCAGGATACTCCGCCCCGTACAAACATTACCTGATGGAAAGATTCTCTATCCATCATGGCATGACATTGACCGCATCAGACGAGCACGCGTCTGCTTCATGAGATGGGTCAAGAATGGCAAAAAATGATATTAGTACATCTGTTCATATCTTGCAGGCAGGATTGTTCTTAGGAACATCCTGCCTGTTTTCTTCTTGCACATCATTCCATATCTGATAGAAACGGGTCCAAACGACGGACAATCCGTTCCTTACAAATCCGTTCTTTTCCATTGGACACTTCCATCTGATAATAATCATCAACGGGTACTTTATAAGTATATCCTCCGTTCTTGAAGACATAATAATCTATAAAGTCTATGCTTTTCAGTTGGCCATTCACTAGTATCAAATCCGGCTTTTGGAATTCTTCCGGACACAACGATACTTTCCATGAAGTATAACGGTAAGTTCCTTCCAATAAAGAATCCACACGCACAACATAATGGTCGGTTCGGTAGAGACGTTGTAAAGTGCTATTATCTTCACCGAACAGACAATCAGCAGGCAGCATCTCATTCACAATCCAAGAATCGATATGTGTATCGTACATGCGTTTGCGCTCTTGATGTATGACATTGGACTTGTAGACTATTCGCAGGTCTTCTTCAGAAACATCGTAAATATATTTCATATCTGCACCTAAAGAAAACTCATATTGATTGCTCTCTTCATTATATTTACCTCCACCGATAACAAGGTCAGGCTTATGGCATTGCTTTGCAAAAGAAGGGTTGTTCCATAGCGCAAGACGATTTGAACCGTTTTTCATACGGTCTACACGTACCAGATGGTCTTCTGTCTCAAACAGATTAGCCAGGCAACTATAATCTGACAAGCTTTCATGCAATATAGGTGAAGCATGATTGCCTATATAACCGAAGGTTTTTCCATTATACTCATATACATCATAACGGTGTGTAATCATCCGGTCATCGGTAGTGCTCGCATAAAACCGCTGCTTGTCCGGTTGATAATAAAACAGCCAGTCCCAACCCTCCGTGTTACTACGGAAATACCAATCGGGTATATCGTAATTAATACCGACACTTTCTTCCAACTTCCCGTTACGCTCAAATTGGGGACCGAGGATAAAGGTGTCCTTATGAACGGTAACAGCATAAACATCATTGTAACCATCTGAACTGGACGCTTTGGAATAGAAATCAAAGAAATAAGTCTTTTTCCCTCCAATGATACCACCGTCAATGATGTCAGTGACGGTGATAGCGTCTATACCTTTATCCATCACTGGCAGACTATAGTCAGCATGGACCCTTCCTTCGGAATCACGGTACTGGAAAATATTTGTCCATTCAGGACAGGTACCCCCACCGGAAATCCAGTTGTATATTCTTATCTGGCCGTCATCGGATTCAACGATACGTAAATCCGCTTCTTCAGCTCGCTCTGTCAGGTCCTCATTCAAAGATTCCGGATGAGACAATATCCATTCTACAAGTTTGTCACGCTTGGGGTTAGAAAAACGTTTCTCATATTCAATCCAATAATCATCATCAGACTGATTGTCTTGCTTACTTGTACAACTGACACACAATCCCAACAATAACAGAAAATACCAATATCCTTTCATCGCTATACATTTTTTAATTCAAACACAAAGATAAGAACTGTTTTTCTATTATTGCTTGGAATTCCGGAATTTCAATTAATTGTCCCGGAAAAGTGGACAATACACAACTAATTTTGAGCCGATAAATCATTTATTAACTCAACATTTTTATTGGAATGAAAATTAGTTGTAAATATTTTTCGGGGGGGGGTAATTTTGCAACCCGACCTCAAATCTGCAAAGGGATGCTGTCCCTTCTGTTAATCTCATCCGCTTTCACAGCATGTACAAATGAGAATGGCGATAATTCATTTACAGACAGGAAACTGAAAATCAATGTGACTACCCATGACCGACAGTCAAGGGGTATCATAGAATCAACGACACTGCCCGATGCCAGTGCAATAGGACTCAGACTGACAGATGTGAGTGGGACGACCTATGACAACAATACATACAACAACATCAAGGCTACAGCATCAACCGGCGTGTCTCCACAAGAATGGACGCTTGCAAACGATGTGGTACTCTCATCTGTTAAAGGTACAGTATATGCCTATTATCCGTACTCAGAAGCGGTTGACGGAATTTCCCCTATTATCAAATATGAAGGTTAAATCATACATAGAAACACTGAAAGAGCTTTCTTTAGAAGATGCCAATGTCAAGATATATAAGGACTGTGGAATACTAGATTTTCTTGAGAATAAAGAAGATATAAAGAATTTTACAGAATCTGAATCTGTCGATAATCAAAATAAAGACGAATATGGAGATTGGCAAACCAATTATCCATTAGCTTTATCTATCTGTAATTTTCTAAAAGCACAAGGGGTTAATCCAGAAATAGTTATTGAGCCAACTTGTGGTAAGGGTAATTTCATTTTAGCAGCATTACAAACATTTGATTCGATTAAAATGATATATGGTGTAGAACTGTACAAACCATATATCAAAGAACTTAAATCTAAACTTTTAGATTATTCTTTACAAAACCCGAACAGACGAACTGAATGTCGCTTATTTCATCTAAATGTTTTTGATTTTGATTTCAAAGAAATAGCCAAGACACATCATAATCAAGAAATATTAATTATTGGCAATCCACCTTGGGTAACCAATTCAGAACTATCTGAAATTGACAGTGAAAATTTACCTCAGAAAAGCAATTTTAAAAAGGTTAAAGGATTAGAAGCAATTACAGGCAAGGGTAATTTTGATATATCGGAATTTATTTGCTATCAAATAATTGAAGCATTCGGACAAAATAATGCTCATTTTTCTTTCTTAGTTAAAAATTCAGTCGTAAAGAATATTATACACGAACAAAAAGATGCTAGATTACCTATTAAGCAAGCAAAGCAATACAACATTAATGCTCAACATGAGTTTAATGTGTCTGTTTCGGCATGTTTAATGGATATTTGTTTTGGGGATACCCCTTGCCGCACATGTGAAGTTTTAGATTATTACTCGTTAAAGAAAGAAAAAAACATTGGTTGGATAAATAATAAATTCGTCTCAAATATCGAAAAATATGAGGAAAGAGCATTTGTGGACGGAACATCTCCTATGGATTGGTGGTCTGGGATAAAGCATGACTGTGCAAAGGTAATGGAACTTACCCTAAAAGAAGGCTGCTATATTAACGGATTTGGAGAGATTGTAGATATTGAAGAAGAAGCACTTTATCCTCTTATGAAAAGTTCAGATATTAAGAACTTGACAACACGAAAATTTGTAATAATAACTCAACACTCGGTAAATGAAGATACAAGTGTTTTTTTAAACAAATATCCTAAAGCTGCCGCATATTTGCTAAAGCATGCCGAAAAATTAGACAAGCGTGGTAGTGTTATTTACAAAAAGCGACCAAGATTTTCTATGTTTGGAGTGGGCGATTATTCATTTGCCAAATATAAAGTCGCAGTTTCTGGATTATATAAACAAACTGAATTTTCTTTATTACAACCAACGAACGATAAACCTATACTTGTCGATGACACATGCTATTTAATAGGTTTTACGAATGAAGAAGATGCTAGAATAACTCAAAAAATCTTGAATAGCTATTTGGTGCAAGAGTTGATACAAACTTTAATGTTCTCTGATGCAAAGCGAGTAATCAATAAAGAATTACTAATGCGATTAGACATACTAGAAGCAGCCAAATATTTATCAATGAATGACCCGACATATATCAATGAGGATTTAAGCGGTTATATAAACCGTTGGTCAAAATCAAATAAAAATATACAACAAACACTCCTGTTTTCTTGAAGATAAAGAAGCCTGCCCAAAACCGGGTAGGCTTTATCTTCAATATATAGGGAATGTGTTCATAGATAAAAAGTTACTTTCCAATATATCTTCTAATGGGTTTTTGCCACAATGACCTATCACACAATCTTTATCTATAAGCAAATACCCCAAGCTATTACTGTTAGAATAAGCAATAACACTAAGTTATTTAGAACCCATTTCAGATAGCGAATAAGGCTCCCATTCTGAACAATTAGGTTAATACTCTGGCAAATAGTAGTAAGCTTCTGGAATTACCATAGCCCAACCATTGTTA
>CAZFDP010000129.1:0-5704 GCA_964518185.1 uncultured Phocaeicola sp.
TTATGGATACCCGAATCGGACAATGCAATACAATTGGCAGAACTCCGTCGTATTTTGGCAAACCCCGAGCAACTCCAATCCCTGTTTGATACCCTTTTTTCTGACAATAGTACTAAATAATGTATTTTATTTGTCCTTTATTTGCGAAATTCTATCCAATCTGTGATAAAATCCCAAAAACTTATTCTATATTTGTACAAAAGTATCAGATATAGGATTATGGAAATAATAACCAACTATTTTCCCAACCTTACCAACAAGCAGAAAGAGCAATTTGCAGCCCTTTATGACTTGTACATGGATTGGAATAGTAAAATCAACGTGATATCGCGTAAGGATATTACGAATCTATACGAGCACCATGTGCTTCACTCCTTGGGTATTGCCCGTTTCATTCAATTTACTCCCGGAACCCGCATTATGGATTTAGGTACAGGAGGTGGATTTCCCGGTATTCCTTTGGCCATTCTTTTTCCCGAAGTCAGTTTTCATTTGGTAGACAGTATCGGCAAAAAAGTACGTGTAGCCAATGAAGTAGCCCAAGCCATAGGGCTGAAAAATGTCACTTTCCGCCATTGCCGGGCTGAGGAAGAAAAACAAATGTTCGATTTTGTGGTAAGCCGTGCCGTAATGCCTCTGACCGATTTACTGAAAATTATCCGTAAAAATATTACTAAAGAGCAACATAATGCCATTCCCAACGGACTGATTTGTCTGAAAGGAGGCGAACTCGAAAAAGAAACCATGCCTGTAAGGCATCAAACCATACTTCACGATTTGAAGGATGAATTTACGGAAGAATTCTTCGAAACCAAGAAAGTTGTTTATGTACCAGTAGTATAGCGCTATGAAAATAAAGAGATTCGAATTCAATATGTTTCCCGTAAACTGCTATATATTATGGGATGACACAAAAGAAGCCGTGGTCATAGACCCCGCCTGTTTCTATGATGAAGAAAAACAAGCTTTCAAGGCATTCATAACCAAAGAAGGTCTGAAACTCACCCACTTGCTCAATACTCATCTACATATCGACCATGTATTTGGAAATCCTTTCATTCAACACGAATATGGCCTGAAGGCTGAAGCCAGCCAACAAGATGAATTCTGGTTGGAACAAGCCGTGGCTCAGAGCCGCATGTTCGGGTTGCAAATAAAAGAAGCCCCTTCCCCACTTGGAAAGTACATCTGTGATGGCGACATTATCCGCTTTGGCAATACAGAATTGGAAGCTATCCATGTACCGGGCCATTCACCGGGAAGTATGGTGTACTATTGTAAGGAAGAAAAGTGTCTGTTCAGTGGCGATGTACTTTTCCAAGGAAGTATAGGACGTGCCGACCTTACCGGTGGCAACTTTGATGAACTCCGTGAACATATCTGTAGTCGTCTTTTTACTCTACCGCATGAAACAATCGTATATCCTGGGCATGGTGCTTCTACTACCATAGGCGATGAAAAGACTCACAATCCATTTTTTAGATAATACTTAAAATAATCATACCATGAAAACTGATTTATTAACCGAACGCCATAATGGCATACAAGAATCCGATCTTCCCATCATGCTTGGAAAGATTGGTGTAGAAAACCTCGATGAACTCATCAACAAAACCATTCCAGCCAATATCCGTTTGAAAGAACCATTACCTTTAGCTGCTCCGATGACCGAACGCGGATTTGCAGAGCATATCAACGAATTGGCCTCAAAAAACAAACTCTATACTTCTTACATAGGTATGGGATGGTACGACTCCATCACACCTGCCGTTATCCAACGCAACGTATTCGAGAATCCGGTATGGTATACTTCCTATACTCCTTACCAAACCGAAGTGTCACAAGGACGTTTGGAAGCTTTGCTTAATTTTCAAACCGTTATCTCCGACCTTACAGCTATGCCATTGGCCAACTGCTCTCTGCTCGATGAAGCAACTGCCTCGGCCGAAGCTGCTGCTATGATGTATGCCCTCCGTAGCCGCGACCAACAAAAGAGTGGTGCCAATGTATTGTTTATCGACGAACATATTTTCCCACAAAACCTATCGGTTATCCGCACACGTGTACTTCCACAAGGTATGACCATCAAGATAGGTAACTACAAGGAGGTAGAATTTACCCCCGATATGTTTGGTTGCATTATCCAATATCCAAATGCTAACGGTAGCGTGGAAGACTATCGTGCCTTTGTAGAAAAAGCACATGCCGCCCATTGTAAAGTGGCCGTAGATGCCGATATCCTTAGTCTTGCCCTCCTTACCCCTCCCGGTGAATGGGGAGCCGATATCGTATTCGGAAGTAGCCAACGCTTAGGTATCCCCATGTTCTATGGAGGACCATCGGCCGCTTATTTTGCCACTCGCGATGAATTTAAACGTAACATGCCAGGTCGTATCATTGGATTATCGAAAGACAAATACGGAAAAATAGCCTACCGAATGGCCTTGCAAACACGCGAGCAACACATCAAGCGCGAAAAGGCTACATCGAACATTTGTACCGCTCAAGCTCTATTGGCAACCATGGCCGGATTCTATGCCGTATATCATGGCCAAAAGGGTATCAAGGAAATAGCTACACGTATTCATAGCATTGCCACTTGTCTGTGCAAAGCATTATGTAAATTAGGTTATATCCAACATAACACTTCTTTCTTCGACACTTTACACCTCACACTTCCCGAGCATGTTACTCAACAAAAATTACGTACCATCGCTCTAAGCAAAGAAGTTAATTTACGCTATTACGAAAATGGTGAAGTAGGTATTAGTATAGACGAAGCTACTGATTTGAAGAAAATTAACGTATTACTTTCCATCTTCTCAATCGCAGCCGAAGAACCTATTCAAGAAATTACTGAAATTGCTGAATCTATTTCAATCGACCAAGAATTTGTTCGTCAAACTCCTTACCTCACCCATGAGGTATTCAATATGTATCACACCGAAACAGAGATGATGCGATACATCAAACGATTGGAACGTAAGGACATATCTTTGGCACACTCCATGATTTCGCTCGGTTCGTGCACCATGAAATTGAATGCCGCACAAGAGATGCTTCCACTAAGCAATGCCGGATGGATGAATATCCACCCTTTAGTCCCCGAAGACCAAGCCAAAGGATATCAGGAACTCATTGAAAACCTTAGTGAACAACTCAAAGTGATTACCGGATTTGCAGGAGTAACCTTGCAACCCAACTCGGGAGCCGCCGGCGAATATACCGGACTCCGCGTAATCCGTGCTTATATGGAAAGTATCGGCCAAGGACACCGTAACAAGATTCTGATACCTTCATCAGCACATGGCACTAACCCTGCATCGGCTATTCAATGTGGATACACTACCGTTACTTGTGCGTGCGATGAAAAGGGTAATGTCGATGTAGAAGACCTCCGCGCCAAAGCCGAAGCTAATAAGGACGAGTTGGCCGCACTCATGATTACCTACCCATCTACCCACGGTATCTTTGAGCCCGAAATAGCCAAGATTTGTGATATTATCCATGCATGTGGCGCACAAGTCTATATGGACGGTGCCAATATGAACGCCCAGGTAGGCCTTACCAATCCGGGGACTATCGGTGCCGATGTATGCCACTTGAACTTGCACAAAACCTTTGCAAGTCCTCACGGAGGTGGTGGCCCAGGTGTAGGCCCCGTTTGTGTAGCCGAACATCTGGTTCCTTTCTTGCCAGGACATGTTTCATTCGGAAATGATGCCAACCAAGTATCTTCCGCTCCATTTGGTAGTGCAGGTATCCTTCCTATTACCTATGGATATATATGCATGATGGGTGCCGAAGGTTTGACACGTGCTACCAAGACCGCTATCTTGAGTGCCAACTACTTAGCAGCATGCTTCAAGGATACATACGGCATTGTATATAGTGGTGCTACTGGTTTTGTAGGTCACGAAATGATTCTGGATTGCCGCTATCTGCACGATATGGCAGGTATCAGCGAAAACGATATCGCCAAACGACTCATGGATTATGGCTATCATGCACCTACCCTTTCCTTCCCTGTACATGGCACACTTATGATTGAACCTACCGAAAGCGAAAGCCTTTGGGAACTCGACAACTTTGTAAAAGTAATGCTCACCATTTGGGAAGAAATTCAGGAAGTAAAAGACGGACGTGCCGATAAGGCCGACAATGTACTCATCAATGCTCCTCACCCTGAATACGAAGTGGTAGCCGATGAATGGACACATAGTTATAGCCGTGCAAAAGCTGCTTATCCTATCGATTCTGTACGCGAAAACAAATTCTGGATTAATGTAGCACGTGTAGATAATACGTTGGGCGACCGTAAGTTATTGCCTACCCGTTACGGATCATTCGAATAACAATCCCCCGAATCATATAAAGAGAAAAACGTCGTGTTAGTCCTCCTGACACGACGTTTTCTTATCAATAAAACGACGTAATATCAATCCTTCAGCACATTGGTATAAAGCTTGTTTCTTTCGGGAGTTATGTTTTTGGCTTTAAACAACTCAGGTACAGTTACAAACCGATAACCTTGTTCCTTCAAAGCAGGAATAATCACATCAAGGGCCGCTACGGTAGAGTCATTGCCTTCGAAATCGTGCAACAATACAATCTGTCCGTCTTCGGCATTCTTGATGACCATTTCGGCACGTTGCGAAGCGGTTACTTCGGACTCCCAATCGTTGCAACCGGCACCACAGATAAATGGCAAGTCAATATTCTGATACATCACTTCGTTCACCGCAATATAGGGAGGACGGAAAAAAGCAGGACGTACACCTACGTAGTTTTCTATCAAATCAGATGTATAAGCTATTTCGTCCTTTATCTGCTGGGCGGTAAGGTTGGGCATAGCAGAGTGAGTTTGCGAATGGTTCTGAATATCGCATCCCATATCAAAGGCACGCTTCATCACCACCGCACTTGTATCGTTAATGTTCTTTCCTATCACAAAGAAAGAACCTACCACCCCATGCTTCTCAAGCATATCGAGTGTTTGTACAGTTGTAGTGGTATTAGGACCATCATCAAAACTCAAGGCTATGAGTTTATCGGATGTTACACTTTCTGCATTTTCATTGTTTTTCTTCGTTTGTCCGCAACTTACGAAAAGACATACGGACATAAGGATTAGGATAAAATTCTTCATGGTTCTTCTTTTCTTGACTCTATCAACACTTAATGTTCAATTCATCTAAAATGGCACGCATTTTTTCGAATGTGGTAATACGTGTGGGTACCAAGGGTAAACGTAACTTATTCTCTATCAATCCCATTACATTCAACATTGCTTTCACGCCGGCCGGATTTCCATCGACAAACAACAAGCTGAACAATTCGGTAAACTTATGATGGATAGTCAGTGCATTGGTATAATCGCCTTGCAAAGCCAAGCGTGTCATCCGACTGAATTCGCGTGGGAAAGCGTTGCCAATCACCGAGATAACCCCAACAGCTCCTAAAGTTATCAAGGGGAAAGTAATACCATCGTCACCCGAAATTACATCGAAATTGGCGGGCTTGTTCTTGATGATATCGTCCATTTGGGTTATATTTCCCGATGCTTCCTTAATGGCTACAATGTTATCGAATTCACGAGCCAGACGAAGGGTGGTTTCAGCGGTCATGTTTACTCCTGTACGCCCCGGCACATTATAAAGTACGATAGGAAGTTCGGTAGATTGGGCTATGGCTTTATAGTGTT
>CAZFDP010000130.1:0-5678 GCA_964518185.1 uncultured Phocaeicola sp.
TGGAAAAGGCAAGTGGCATGAAGCATCTGCTGCCGGTCATCAAGTCGTTGCTCGATAAGGAAGCCATCTTTGTAAAGGAAGAATTGAAGCGCAACTATAAACCGCGTACTGAGGCAAGGGTGCGATTGGCCGATAAAGAAATGGATGAGGCTAAATTACGCATTTTGTTCGATAGCTTCGGACGGGCTAAAAAGCAATTGGCCGTGCTGATGAAGTATGTGGAACTCTCCGGATGGATGGACAATGGTTGTTTCTTGAAGGAAGTCAGTAAGAAGAGATTGTTGGAGCAATCGGATGCATCGTCGAATGTGTTCAACGGACTGGTGGAGAAAGGTGTCTTCGAAGTATATTATCAGGAGATAGGAAGACTGGACAAGTCGGTGACTAACACACAAGAAGTCAGTACGCTGAACGAAGCCCAGCAACGGGCGTTCAACGGAATCATGAACAGCTTTACGCAAAAAAATGTATGTCTGCTTCATGGAGTGACATCGAGCGGGAAGACTGAAATCTATATCCACCTGATACAGCAGGTGCTGAAAGCAGGGAAACAAGTACTTTACCTATTGCCCGAGATAGCGTTGACCACCCAAATAACCGAACGACTGAAGCGGGTATTTGGTAACAGGTTAGGGGTTTATCATTCCAAATTCCCGGATGCCGAACGGGTGGAAATATGGCAGAAGCAATTAAGTGAAGAACCTTACGATATTATATTAGGTGTCCGTTCGTCGGTGTTCCTGCCTTTCCAACGGTTGGGACTGGTCATTGTAGATGAAGAACACGAGAATACCTACAAGCAACAAGACCCGGCTCCCCGTTATCATGCCCGTAGTTCGGCCATTATGCTGGCGCAGATGTATGGCGCAAAAGTATTGTTGGGTACGGCTACTCCCAATGTGGAGAGTTACTTCAATGCCACCGAAGGGAAGTATGCATTGGTAGAACTGAAGGAAAGATACAAAGACATTCGTTTGCCTCATATCGAAGTGGTGGATATCAAGGAATTAGTTCATCAAAAACGGATGAAGGGGCCGTTCTCTCCCCGGCTGGTAGAAGAAATCAATGCGGCATTGCAACGGAAGGAACAAGTCATTCTCTTCCAGAACCGACGGGGATTTGCTCCGATGATAGAATGTCACACTTGCGGTTGGGTGCCGAAGTGCAAGAACTGTGATGTGAGTCTGACGTATCATAAAGGGTTGAGTCAGCTGACTTGTCATTATTGCGGATATACGTATCAGGTGCCTCGTACTTGTCCGGCTTGCGAGGGAGTGGAACTGAACCATCGGGGTTTTGGCACCGAGCGGATAGAAGACGACATCAAACTGATTTTCCCCGAAGCAAGGGTAGCCCGCATGGATTTGGATACTACCCGTACCCGTGCGGCTTATGAGCGGATTATAGCCGATTTCGAAGAAGGAAAAACCGATATATTGATAGGTACGCAAATGGTATCCAAGGGATTGGACTTTGACCATGTAAGTGTGGTGGGCATCCTCAATGCCGATACCATGTTGAACTATCCCGACTTTCGGAGCTACGAACGTGCTTTCCAGTTGATGGCGCAAGTGGCGGGCCGTGCCGGCCGTAAGAACAAGCAGGGCTTGGTTATCTTGCAGACCAAATCGCCGGAATTGCCCATTATCCATCAGGTGGTGGAGAACGATTTCGAACAAATGTACTACGACCAGTTGGCCGAGCGCCAGTTGTTCCGCTATCCGCCTTATCACCGTTTGGTATATGTGTATCTGAAGCATCGCAAGGAAACGACTCTCAATTTGGCTGCTGATATGATGGCGGCCCAACTTCGTGCGGCGTTGGGCGATAGGGTCTTGGGACCCGATAAACCTCCTGTAGCCCGTATACAGGCTCTGTTTATCAAGAAGATTATGATAAAGGTGGAGCAGGAAGCTTCCATGAAGAAGGTTCGGGATTATCTGAAGTCTGTACAACGTTTCATCATGGAGGATGAACGCTTCCGCTCCCTCATAGTATATTATGATGTAGACCCTCAGTAATTTATGAAAAGAATACTTTTTGTCTGTCTCGGCAATATCTGCCGTTCTTCTTCGGCAGAAGAAATTATGCGGACGCTTATTAAGAAAGCAGGACGCGAGAAGGAAATTGAAGTGGATTCGGCCGGCATCCTGAGCTATCACGAAGGGGAGTTGCCCGATAGCCGGATGCGGATGCATGCTTCGCACCGGGGATATAACCTGACGCATCGTTCCCGTCCGGTACGTACACTCGATTTCTATGATTTCGATTTGATTATAGGAATGGACGACCGCAACATTCAGGACCTGATTGACCGGGCACCCGATTTGGAAAGCGAAAAGAAAATCTGCAGGATGACCGACTTCTGCCGCAATAAGGTGGTAGACTATGTACCCGATCCTTACTATGGTGGGGCACAAGGCTTCGAAAATGTACTCGACATTTTGGAAGACGCTTGCGAAGGATTGTTGGAGGCTCTCTAAGTTCTCCCTATTGTCATTCTGAGCGAAGCGAAGAATCTGATTACATTCACGTTTATGTTTACAGATTTTTCGGACAGTGTCCTCAACAACTCGTCTTCGCTTCGCTCAGAATGACATATTGTTAGGCCTTTTTTTATTTTTTCAGCTCCGGATAAGTGATTCGGGTGTGGTAAATGGTTTTCAGCTTTTCCTTGAAAAGTGCCTTGACCATGGCAATATCCTTAAAGGTAATGGGACATTCCTTGAAGAACCCGTCGGCCACTTGTGAATCGATAATCTTGTCTACCAATGTACCGATGCTTTCTTCGGTGTATTCGGCCAGACTTCGGGAGGCGGCTTCCACCGAATCGGCCATCATCAATATGGCTTGTTCCTTGGTGAACGGATTTACACCCGGATAGCGGAACTTTTCGGCATCCACTTCTTCGTCAGGATGTTCGTTCTGGTACGATATGTAGAAGTATTTGGTCAGCCCATGTCCGTGGTGGGTGGTGATGAAATCCTTGATAACCTTAGGCAGATTATGCTTTTCGGCTAACTTTATTCCTTCTGTAACATGACTGATGATGACTTGGGCACTCTGTTCGTAACTGAGGCTCTTGTGAGGATTTACCCCCGATTGGTTTTCGGTGAAGAAGGCTGGGTTTACCAGCTTGCCTATGTCGTGATAAAGGGCACTGGTTCTTACCAACTGGCTCTTGGCTCCGATACGGTTGGCTGCTTCTGCGGCCAAGTTGGACATCTGCAAAGAGTGCTGGAAGGTACCTGGCGCAATTTCGGACATCTCGCGGAGCAACGGATGGTTGATGTTGGACAATTCTACCAAGGTTACGTTTGAAGTGAAACCGAAAATCTTTTCCAAGGCGAACAGCAACGGATAAGCAAAGAGCAGTAATATACCGTTGATGGCAAAGTAGATGTACATGCGGGTATTCAACTTAGTCAAATCGTCTTCATGAATCAACTCGAAGGCAAAATACAACAAGGTATAGCAAGCAAAAATGATAAAGGCAGTACGGAACAGTTGCGACCGTTGCGAAAGTTCGCGCAAGCTGAATATGGCTGCCATGCCTGTGAGTATCTGTAGCAAGATAAATTCGTGCGGATACCTTAACGTAATGGAACAAAGCAGAATAATGGTTACATGTGCCATGAAGGCCGTCCGCGAATCAAGGAAAATGCGGATAATGATGGGAATCATGGCAAACGGGATGATGTAGATGCTTGCTAAATTCTGTTCTACGATGATGGACGAGAGTACCGGGAAGAAGATGATAAGAATGAAGAGCAATGACAGATTTCCCTTCCGGCCATAGAAATCCTTGCGGAACAGTTCCAGATAAGCCATGAAGCACACAATGAACAGACTTACGAAAAGTACTTGCCCAACGATGGTGAGCCGTTTTTCCTGAAGGGTGTCACTCCGTTTTTCCCATTCCTTTTCCAAAGAACTCAATATGTTATAGGTATGCTCGTCGATTATTTCTCCCCGATCGATAATTTTCTGTCCGTTGAGTACAAAACCGCTGGCCCATGAAATGTTCGAAAGCATATCTTGTAGGGCCGATTCGGATTTCTCTTCATCGTAGGTTACATTCGGTAGGATATAATTATTCAGATTACATTGTTGCAACACTTGTTTGTTGTAAGCGGTATCGGCATCCAACAGATATTCATAGGCTGCTTTGGTGCTGAAGAACTGGTCGATGGAACGAATTGTGGCTACATTTTGATCCACTAACAGAATACTCTTTGTACTGTCTTCTTCCAGTTGCTTCAGTTCGTTTCCGCTCAGCACGCCTTTGGCATAGATTTCTTTCAGTGTGCGTTCTATATGGCGTAAGTAAGCCGAACCTATTTGTTGTTTCAGCGTTTTCCCATAATCTTCGCGTAATCTGGCCAAAGCTCTGCTTTCCACTTGTTTGTCCAAATCGTAATAAGGCAGATAGGCAGCTGTGATGCTGTCTTCTTCGGCTTTTACTTGAGCTTCGTTCTTGTAGATGGGGAAATCGAAAGAAGCCTGTAGCAATCCGTACTTCCATGGGGTGTTGATGTCAAATTGATAGTTGAACTTCCCCTCTTTGGGCAAGAAATACACGATAATCGTTACAGTAACGATGAATATCAGCCCTTTATAGAGCAAATCTTTATAAGAAAAGCCTTTGTCGGCTCCGAAACTTTTCATAAATCTATAATTTTGGGCGCAAAATACGAAAAAATCGGGAATTTAGTGTAATTTTGCAACGGATTTTATAGATAAAGAACAAATGTCAGAAAGAAAAGTTAGAGTTCGTTTTGCTCCAAGTCCTACCGGAGCATTACATATAGGTGGTGTCCGTACCGCTTTGTATAACTATTTGTTTGCCCGTCAGCACGGGGGTGATTTGATTTTCCGTATCGAGGATACAGATTCCAATCGTTTTGTACCGGGTGCCGAAGAATATATCATTGAATCGTTCAAATGGCTCGGCATCAAGTTCGATGAGGGAGTGAGCTTTGGGGGTAACCATGGCCCATACCGTCAGTCGGAACGCCGTGACATCTATAAGCAATATGTACAGCAATTGTTGGATGCCGGCAAAGCATATATCGCTTTCGATACTCCGGAAGAATTGGATGCCAAGCGTAAGGAAGTGGCCAATTTCCAGTACGATGCTTCTACCCGTATGGGGATGCGTAATTCCTTGGCCATGCCGAAGGAAGAAGTGGATGCACTGATTGCCGAAGGAAAACAATATGTAGTGCGTTTCTTGATTGAGCCCAATGAGGAAGTACACGTTCATGATATTATACGTGGAGAAGTGGTAGTCAACTCTTCGGTGTTGGACGATAAGGTTCTGTATAAGTCGGCCGATGAACTTCCTACTTACCATTTGGCCAACATTGTAGACGACCATCTGATGGAAGTGTCGCATGTTATCCGTGGTGAAGAATGGTTGCCTTCCGCCCCCTTGCACGTGTTGCTTTACCGTGCTTTCGGATGGGAAGATACCATGCCCGAGTTTGCACACCTTCCTTTGTTGCTCAAGCCTGATGGAAACGGTAAGTTAAGCAAGCGTGACGGTGACCGTCTGGGCTTCCCCGTATTCCCGTTGGAATGGCACGACCCTAAGACCGGTGATGTATCTTCAGGTTATCGCGAATCGGGTTATTTGCCCGAAGCGGTCATCAATTTCTTGGCATTGTTGGGATGGA
>CAZFDP010000131.1:0-5604 GCA_964518185.1 uncultured Phocaeicola sp.
TTTTCATAATGTTCGATTAGATTGTCCAATATATTGTGTACCTTTGCAACAGATTCATTGATGTCGGTACATACTGATTTTGGCGTATCCAAATTTACAGGTACGGTCAATGGTATATCTCTTGAATCTTCAACGTCGGTACATACTGGTTTTGGCGTATCCAAATTTACAGGTACGGTTGTGGATTCTTGTATTGAATCAGGAATGTCAGTACCATTAGACTTCGGTTTATCCGATTTTTCAGGTACGGTTTCTGATTTCTTTATATAATCCTGTTCCATTACCTCTAACTGTTGAATCGACCTTTTACCCTCTGTGCTGTCAGTCGATATAGGATTGAAGATATTTACGTCCAGCCCTCCTTGTCTTAACTTCTCTATTAACTTGTTTATCATAATCCGGTTATAATTTAATGGAACGTGTCTTTTCATCTTTCACCAAGGTCCCGGCAAAGTACCGTTCAGCAAGTTCATGCAAACCGGCAGGGTCTTTTATGGCTTCCAGGTCTTGTTTCTTTACCGGGACCCCCATCTGCTGCACCCCGTCAATCTTACAGCGGATATACGGTTGGCCCCCTCTGCCGTTGAACACATGGATATGTGTGATTCGGTCGTTATCTGTTGACGGTGCAGTGTTCAGCACTTTGCCGTGTTCCAGTTGCTGTGCGTCCAGCAAGTCATAGAGTACCCTGTCCGTCACCTCTTCTATGGAGCTGAACTGTCTGATGTCAAACATATGTTTACCCACCCATGCCCAAAAGGTCTGCAGTGCTGTGTGAAGCCTTTCAAATATATCTTCAACAAAATTCTTCTTTCCGTTTTCAACATATCGTGCGGCGGTCTTTCTTGCAATGGTTAAGATTTCTTCGGCGTTATCCCGTCCACTGATACGGGCCAATGCTTCAGAGGCGATACGGTCTTCATTGCCCTTCAAATCCTGATATAGCATGTCATTTTCCACCTCGTCCCAGAGTGAAGTCCTTTTCAGTAAATCTTTGATTGACTGCCATCCTTCGGGGTTACCCTGTTGCATGGCTCTTGCCCAGATATGCGTGTATTCATGCACCAACGTTTCAGGATTTATGCCCCGTTGTGTCAAGAAGATGGTATCATCGACCGCACAGCCCACCAACTGCCCTTGTCTGTCCCGCATGAACATTGGCTGTCCCTGCATGACTGACTCTCTCATAGCCTGTGTAACGTCTATGCTGTGCATGGTCAACTGCTCTGTCATGAAATCATTTGCCCGGCTCAGGTTAGGCAAAGGCAATGTCTCCACCTGTACACCCCATTTCTTGCCATACTTGTTCATGAATTGTGGGAGTATCCGGTCATAGAATGTTGACATGCCCTTATTGCCAATGTTCAGGTCTCCCGCATCAAGTTTTTCTCCCACTTGTAGAGCCATCACCTTTTCTGTCAACTCTTTACCGAACACATCCCTGATGTGTTTCCCATTGAGTCCTATGACACTATCATATATGATACCATCCGGCTTTACATAGAATCCGGTCTCTGAATCATGGTTATAGGAGATTCGGATGTATTTGTCTTCCGCATAGTTCTTATCCCGTTCAATTGTCTGTACAATCTTGGCAAGGTTATACCGTTTTACCTGTTGTTCACCTGTTGTCCAAGCCACCTTGTCATATCCGTTTTCCGCTGCATAACGGAGCATCCGTTTCATGCACAGTTCATGCCAGTTCTTTTCGAACGGTGCTACAGGAATCCTCTGTGAATTGTCTATGGCGTCTTTACCGAACTGCCGTAACTGTTCTTCCAGTACACCCAGTTGTTCCAACTCTTCATTTGACATGTAATGTCCGAAATATTCACTGTTATATTTCTTCCGCATCGAGTTCTGGAATGCAATCTTTTTCTCGTTGACAGCATTGTATCCCGCAATCATCTCCTCAAACTCCTTCTCCATGAGTTGATAACCTTTCTCGCGTCCGTCCTGATGCCGCTTGGACTGAATCTCATCTATGATGAGAACCTTTTGTTTTTTTGTTTGAGGAGCATGTTCGCTGTTATAATGCTCTACGGCTTTCTGTAAGGTAGGAAAACTCTTTGGAGCCCCCTGTAGAGGATAATATAAGAAACGACCGTTCTTCTTGTCATCCGCTATGAATTCAGATTTAATGTATTTCTTCCAAGTAGGTGGATAATACAGGTCGTTACCGTTTACAAACGCTTTACCGTCCTGTCGAATCCACGCATCCTCTTTCGGCATGCTCTTCAACATCTGTAGATATTCCTCTGTCGTCATCGGGATTCGAACTGTTGTCGTCCCAAACCGAATCCAACCGATGCACCGTCCTTTGCCTACCTCTCCGAAATGAGTTATATCCTTTTCATCCCATGGCTTTGCATTCTCGCTCCACAGTGCCAGCTCCCGATAATTATCCAATCCCGTAGTGGTAAAATCAAGTCTTTGTTCATCGATGATACCTTCATATAGAAATCTCCGGGCTGCATCTTCATCCACCACCACCAAATTATCCCCTTCATATCCAAATGCAGCATCAAAGCTGCTGCCATGTACCGTCGCCATATCTTCAAATGCCCGTTCCCGCTGGTCATATATCCCATCATCATATCTGTCTATTTTGCGGTCAAGCTCTTCGTAACGCTGCATTTCATCATCGCGCATAAGATACTCCCAGTCTTCATCATATTTGACCTGCATTTCTTCAAAGAATTCCTTCAGTTGTTTATGTGCTACCCTCCAATACACATCTGCCTCTTTTATCCGTCTCAGAAACTCCTCATTCAGTGACTTGTATTCATCCATAGATTCCACTTCACCGTATGCATCTTCATGTAGAACAATCCGGTGGTCATTGATGTATTGAAGCACCTCTTTTTTAGTCAACGACAGCTTTGTGCTGTCACTGAGCCACTGAGACAGACCGAGCCATCGGTCTTCACCTGCTTTGATACCCCCTGCCTTCTGTAACATGGCAAGCCATTGTTCCGGGGTTGCCTTATCCTGTTTGATGCTATAAACAGCTATCTCTGCATTGGAATACATCAATTCAGGGACAGAAATCATCTGCCGGTCTATAATTGAATCCTCTTTCCTCCGCGCAAGCACTGTCCATTGTTCTTCTTGTTCAGGTGTCAGATATCTGACTGTCAGTCCTGTTTTTTCAATTTTTCTTATCAGTTCAGCGTTCAGGTCATTATATACTTCTATGTATTTATCATCGTTTTTCTGCATATCGGGTCAAGTATTGATTTAACATTAGGGGAAGAAACGGTTTTTTCTGTCCTTTCTTATGCGAAAGTAGAATATCTGTGTCCTGTTTTTCGGGACACTCCAAAGAAATGGGAGTTTCCGATGAGAAAGTACATGTAGGGAACTATATAATGAAGAAACAGGAGAAACCTCCCGGTCTCCCCTGCTTCGTGATAATTCATATCTATATGTTCATCTGGTCCGCTGCGTTGTCTTCTCCATTTCCGTTTTCAGGTTTTCACTGAAATATTCACAAGCCAATATATGAATCAGCTTATGGTAATTTTCTATATTCTTGTCCATGTTTTCTTTTCCAAACAGTTTCTCGTTCTCGTAGACTGTCTTGACAATCATGCTGTCCGACCAATTCAACGGGACCCCCATCTGTTGTCCTCCGTCAATCTTGCACCGTATATTCATATTTCCTTTTGAATTGGAATAAACGGTAGCGTTGCTGATGCGACTTAGATTCCGGTCAATTTCGTCTGCCGGCATTATTTTTTCTATAGAAATGCGATTATCATCCTTGAATTGTATTTTTTCTTCGGTTTGAAGACTTTCATATTTTGCTCCACCATGTGGATGTATCCATCCCCATTGTGTACTTCCTTCCGCTCCTTTCAAAGCCATGCGATAATTATTTTCGGTGAACTGGTTGCATGTTATATATCCCTTCACCACCTGTCCATTGCCCGTCAAAATATATCTCCCCATTTCCTTGATGGGTTCATAAGGCATTCTGTACACTCCTTTTTGAGCCCATGAGCATGTCAGATTCTCTCTGATATCCAGTTGTTTTTCAGGGTCCAGGGTAGACACGCTGACCACCAGTCTGTCCGCTACCCTCACCACTTCGCAATCATTCTTATAGTTCCGTTTCATGTGTTCTTCCATCCATGCCGCTTCCCAATGGTTTCCTCTGCCATTGCAGAAATTCGCTACGATATTATGTTTTTCGACCGGCAAGACACCCCGTTGCATGAGCAACAGCTCTGCATGAAGCTGTAGTTCTCTGTTAAATCGAGGGAATACATCCGTTTCATAATAGGAATGTTCTCTGAAGGGCTTTGCTCCTCCGAACATGTGTTGCATCGACTCCTCTACAACCTGCATGAGCGGTTTCAGGATTTCAGGAATATCACACCCCGGCTTCAGCCCTTCTTTATGCATCTGTTGCAATGCCCTGTTTTCTTCATGATATTTCTTCTCGTCCATATTATCAATCATTTAAGTGGAACAAATGTATAAATTACACCCGTCCCTGTCCTATAATATTTACTGTTTAAATCATTATCCTTACAAAAAGTGCATCATATGCACCTCTGAACAAAACACTGTCGGGCTTCACAGCCGGACAGTGCATAAGACAATCTAAAATATTTTTTGTGGAAACAATTAACAGTTACAAAATAATCTGCTATCCGTCCCAATATCTGGGACAACCTCATAAAATGGAAGAAAAGTATATCAAAGTTCATGAGAGGAACTATATATTGAATCATGGTTATTTCTTATAAATCACGGATGAAGCGTATCCGACGTGCATTGTACTTATAAAAAGTCCCTATGTATCCTGTATTGAATCCTAAATACCATGCACCATCGTTGGAGTATTCGGAACTGCTCCAATAACCACCAGCCGCAAGGGCAGTTCCATTGATTTTAGTGAGTGCAGCGTTAATTTCTGTCATATTCAGATACATGAGAGCCAACTGTCCGCCTGCCGGGATATACCAGTCCGTATATCCTTGGTTTTGTTCTGATGCAGCATTAAATGTTGTCAAAATCTTGCCCATATCCCGTGTATTGGATGAGGTGGCAACTATTTTAGAAGAATTTGATGACCCATCATATTCTGCAAAAAAATAGGTTTCAGTATAATGTCCAGTAGAATTGTATGTTTGTATGCCCCATGTAGAATAATTACTGGAAAGATTAGGTGTAGAATAATAGCTACCATCTGCCATAGGCAGATATCCATAATAATTTGTCCCGTCTACACTTGTCGAATTGGTAATGTTCGTATTATCTGAATAACTATAATTCCAGAAAAAGGCAGTATTGTTACCATAGGCAGCATTACTTTCCCCATTTTTCTCAATCATCAACCGTTGTGGTATCGGTGCATCGTTTACGATAAGTGCCACGGCTATACAGGATTCATCTGCATTGGCCACTTCCATTGGCGACCCATCAGCAGTTACTGCATATACACCATTCTCCAAATTCTCCCAAGGGTCTTTATATGTCATCCCAAATGATAACTTCTCCTGTTTGTTCCATGGAGTGACAAAAACTTCCGATACACTCATGAATGTAGAGTTGAGTGTAAGTGTGTATTTATACGAACTACCCTTTACGAGT
>CAZFDP010000132.1:0-5586 GCA_964518185.1 uncultured Phocaeicola sp.
TTAAAGAGTTCATATTTATTTCATTTAAAGGGCTTGTAATTGTTTCTGGAAGTTTTCAAGAGGGTAGGGCATTACACCCTATCCCTCCCAAACACACAACCATGAAAAAACAGTTTATTTAGTCAATGCACTGTATAAACTTCATCCATCTTTCGTTGGTAATACCCAGATTCACCTTTTCTTTTTCAGTAGTCCGGGCTATGGAATCTACCATCAAAAGACCTTTACGTGCCACATTATATGCAGTGTTGGCATCGGTATCTATCGGCCATTCTTTATTTTCAACTGATGAGACGAAATATCTGCCATTCACATCTGCTACCGGTGAAATCAGATAATCCATATTGTCCCCCATAATATTCCGCATTTGCATCATCAAATTGAACAATTCGACCAGTCCGTCATAAAAACTACGCTTATCAACGGTTGCAATGGCTTCTTTAAGATTACCGGTATAATCGATACCATGTCTGGTAAATAGGTTCTTGAATTCTTTTGTCAGGTCCACCAAAGCTCTTTTCTTTTGTCCGGCTGACTCTATCCATCCACAACGTTGTCCGAAAGAACTGACCGTCCAGCATGTCTTGGCATTTTCTGCCTTGTCGGTATAATTGTTGTAGTCGAACGTGAAATCAAATAATCCGGTTTCTTTATTGAACCGAATCGAATCAAACTTGCCGAAGAATGCCTTCACTTCTTCTATTTTACCATTCTTCAGATTAAAGAGCGATACAAATCCTGTCACCGGGCACACATTGGCTGTGTAAGCAGCCGGTACATAGAATATGATACCATTTTGGAACAGTCCAAATCCGGGCTCCACCTTATCTGTCAGTTGAAGTGCATTGAGCAAACCGCCAGGTTCATTCATATCCCGATTCTTTTTAACAAGGAAATTCAACTTGTCTACCAGCTGTTGTTCGAACTTGGCATAGATGTTCTTTTCAATTTTCTGCCGGCTTCTCTTGAATTGTTTATCCATCGCTTCCATAACAATGAGTGCTTCATATTCAAGCACCATGTCTGTTATGGTACTTATGGTCTGACTGAGATATCCCTGTTTGATATCTTTTATTTTATCAATGGTCTTCCAGTCTTTGCGTGACTGAAGCCGTTCATCTTCTTTCCGCTGGAGAAGTGCATTATAGTCCTTTGAATAAGGCTGTTCACCACAAGTGTTTTCAATGATATTGAGCGATTTCTGCTCTATTATTTTTCCGCTCATATCCAATACACTGACATATATGAGATTTCTTTCACCCCGATGAATACCGATAATGTGTTTGAATTGTCCTTCTCTGATAAGACGGCGTACTTGCATTGTCACCGGCATTCCTTTACTGTCCGCAGCAAAATAGTTAACCGTAACCGGTAAGTGAACCATCATCATGTCTTCTGTATATCGTTTATCTTTAATCAGGTCATAAGCGAATACACTTTCTGGTTTATGAACGGCCACTTCCGGGCTCTTGTTTGCAATAGGTAACCCGGCAGGGTGGGTTGGGCGCTTTGGCTTGATGCTTGCCTTTCGGTAGAACATTTCTGCACCGCCTGAGAGTTTATAGACTACTTTTTTGAGGTTGGCAGGATGAAACAACATATCCATGTACATGGTATATAAAGACTTTCGTCCCTTGCTATAGGGGGAATAATCCTTCTTGTCGAGTCGGAAGAGATAAATCTTTCCTTCATCGACCAACTGTTCTACGGTTTGTTCACGGACTTTTAGATAATTGATATAGTATCCGGCAGCGGTGAATGACTTTACAAATTCAGATATACTTTTGTATTCAGAAGTATCTTTCCAATTGAAGTTCACTTCACCCCACTTCTGCATCTTCATCACGCATCCTTTGTAATAATCTATCAATTTATGCAGGTCATTGATGTTGAAATTGCTTCCAGCCAGATAAGACCCTCGTTTCCGAATTTGAAGTATTTCTTCTGAGGGACGGAACAAATCGAGGTTGCATGAAGCGAAACATCTTTTCGGAAGTTGTTTGGCAGCATCACCGAAGTAGTTGTATTCAACCTTTTCATAGAAGCTTTCACCCTCTTTCAATCTATCAGATTCATCGGTGAATATGTTATGTTGTCCTTTTTCAAGTACAACCAAGAAGAGACGGCCTTCTTTACGCAACAGCAGACTTCTATGGACAGCTTCATTATCAGAGCTCCAACCACTTAACAATTGCGGACTTCCGAAATTCAGTTTAATCTTATTTGTTGTAAACGGCTTGCGTGTTACATAAGAGCGTATACGGTTATATAGACCGACAATGTTTTGCAGTTCAAGCATGCAACTGTCCAAAACTTCATAAAATGCAGTGTCTCTGCCTAGCTCATTACCCTCTCCTTTCAAAGGCAGTACAAAGTGGTACAGTTGCAGCACCGCATCCAGATAAACTTTCATTTTTTCCACTTCGTCCTCTTTCGGTTGATGTGAGTTTTCCGCATTGGCAAAGCGGACTGCCATTGGTTGCAGTTCTGTCCATGCATTCTCTATTGTGGCAAAATAGTTTTCGCGTTGAAGGACTTTATTATCTACTGCCCCCATCTTCATATAATAATCAGCCAATTTCTTGTCAAATTCAAGAAGATAGCTGTCTATTTCTGCGATGGAATAGCTCTCCCGTCCATCAATTGCCTGATATACACGTTTGTCATACTTTTCGGTACTCTCTTTCTTCTTCCGTTTGATATTGCGTGAAAAATCAAGATACATCACATCTCTAATGGCTGACCATTTGCCACAGAGTGCCACTGAAATCTGTGAAATACACTCTTTATTGGAAATGAAAATACCTTTAGAATCGTATTGATTGATTTCTGTCATCAACCGGCGTAAAGGTAATGCCACTATCTTACGGTAAACTTGATGGAAAGCAATCAAGTCTTTATACATCTTTCGTGAATCTTCATATTTCATGTCCTGCCATGAAATGACTTCACGGTCACTGAGAATCTGCTTCTTTAAATCCGATAATGTAGGCAGCATATTCTTCTTTTCTTTTTGGTCCATGTTATAAAGATAAATATATTCTTTAAGACCCTTGACATGTGCTTCGGAAGTATTATAACCACCCAATACCGTATTATATATTTCTAAACCTTTCTGTGTCAAGCACTTATTGAAATATTCCAATCTGAATACCTTCTCAATGTTATCCCCGTCCAGGTAAGACTTCAAATCTGTATCCAATTTATCAAACACTTCTTGCGGTAGTGTTTTGCGAACCTTTTCAAAAGCTTTCAGATTGTTATAGAAGACAGGTAGGTTTTCATCGATGCAACGAAAAGCAATTGTGTTTGCCTTTTCTTCATAACCATACAATTTTCTAGTCTGGTAATATGGAACCAGATAACTGGTAAATTTGGAAAAACTTTCGACCACATCTTTATCTTCTCCAGTAACCCGGTTACGAAGAATTTCGCTTACCAGTTCTTTCTTGTCCAACTTCCGGAATTCCGGTGCCGACTCAAACGCTTTGGATATAGCCAACCGCAAGCAAGACTTGACTATATTAAATCTGAATCTGTGTTCTTCATTGTTTTTGCGGTCACTATCGAACATTTCCGCATACTCCTCAAGTGAATCGTCATGTCCATCAGAGTGTAATTTCAAAGTGAAGTTTTCTAGCACCTTAGCAATAAACTCTCTGTGGTAATCATCTGCCATCTGTTTTAATCTGGTGAATTTTTGAAGCAGTTGCTCATCAGCTTCGATAACCTCATTTACCTGCATATTATGCAAGGTATTTCCAATTGGTGTCAACTTGACCGGTAAGGTCTTGGTCAACGGAAAGAATCCCGTCAAAGAATTAAATACTGTCATAATCTTGTCTTTTTCCGTTAGGGATACGGTGTTATACTCATTCAGTCAGGCCCCTCACCTGTCGCACTCTCTTTCTGCAAAGATACGCAATAAAAGTGAAAGCAACAAATATGTGAATGAATTTAATTAATTTTTTTATTAAAAATGTTTCAATGTCAAAATTAGCGTGGTATTGTCCACATTTCCGGGACAATTGCATTGAAAATTTGGATTTTCAGGATTGATTCTGAGGCTTCATATATCTTTGTTGTTGAAAGATACCTAATTATTAACGAGATACAATCTATATTATGAAAAGACTAACGATAAATTTGGTATGTTGTATGTTGTGCGTAACACAGTTCGTATTCTCTCAAAACCGAAGCAAATTGTACGAGAACTATATTGAAACATACAAAGAACTCGCTATAACAGAGATGGAGAAATATCATATACCAGCCAGCATCACCCTTGCCCAGGGATTGTTGGAATCATCAGCAGGAAGGAGTAAGTTGTCCCGTTATTTCAACAATCATTTCGGTATTAAGTGTGGTAGAACCTGGGAGGGAAAGAAAACTTACCATAATGATGACCGTCCGAATGAATGTTTCAGAGAATATGACCATCCCCGTCAATCATTTGAAGACCATTCTCTTTTCCTTATGAAGAATGGTCGATATGCTTTTCTCTTCCAATTGGATATGGAGGATTACAAGGGGTGGGCATATGGTTTGAAGAAAGCAGGGTATGCCACTAATCCCCGTTATGGCAATTTGCTTGTCAGTCTTATAGAGAAATATGAATTGTATCGGTTTGACCAGGAGTATGCAAAGAATATAGATATTGATAGTAAGATAATACAGAAACAGAAGGGAAAGATACAATCAACCAGAGTATCTTCAGGTTTACACCAGGCTTATATTGCCAATGGTCTGGTCTATATTGTAGTCTGTACGGGTGACAGTTGGAAAAGTATTTCTAAAGAATTGGGAATCAGTGTACGTAAACTTCAGAAATATAATGATATGTACAAGGGGTATAGCCTGAAAGAGGGGGATGTGCTTTATTTGAAGCAGAAGAACAAAAAAGGACCGAAAGGTAAGTTCTCGCATATTCTTTGCGAGGGAGAATCTATGCATAGTGTTTCTCAGAAATATGGCATCCGTTTGAAGAATCTGTATAAATTGAACCGAATGAGTGAAGATTCACCGGCTCCGAAAGTTGGTGAAATATTGAAACTGAGGTAAAACAGCAATAACGGTGGAGTAGAGTAGGGGAGACTGATAGTTTTTAATATGTCCCGGAAAACAGGACAGTAACATATTACCTTTGTTGAATGAAATATATAATATTCATCATCGGATTATGTGTTGTTTCTGTCTGTCGAGGGCAAATCAGTCAAGAAATGCAGGCTATCATAAAGGAACATGAGGGGCTTTCTATCGAGGTATATATGGATGGGAAACATATAGCTGTGGGGTATGGTCATCATATTCGTTATACGGAGATGGAGTGGGTAAGGGACTTGGAACCAGGAATGGAGATAACAGAGGAGTTAGCGGAATCTTTGTTTCAATATGATATGTTGAATTTAGTAGGTCCCGGATTAATAGAGGTTAAGAAGGAAATAGGATGGGAGTATCCGCAAAATGTATATGATGTGATGGGTAGTGTCATATATAACATCGGATTAGCGGGACTGAAGAACAGTGATTTCTTTCATTTATTTAAAGAAAGACGTTATGAGGAATCATTTGTAAAGCTGCTCTTGT
>CAZFDP010000133.1:0-5527 GCA_964518185.1 uncultured Phocaeicola sp.
TTGAGGGGATGGAATGGGGTATATCTATTTCTTTCTGATATAACACTCCTCCCGAATAATATTTCATGGCACCTCTGTCGCTCCAATTTCCTAAAGGCATTTCTCCCTTACCGCAAGTTATCTTGACAGGCTCTGTAAAGAAAGCAGGACCAATTTGTCCGATATGGGGTGTAGCATTGATAATGACTGTATTTTCAATGAGCCGATGGCTTTTCGGTTGATATGTATATATTCCTTTGGAGATATCCGAATGAATAGGTTCCACTTTTTCTCCATCTATCCATACTTGATGAATCTTACCATTTACCTTGAAATGAAGTGTTTCAGTGCCAGGTGCGGTTTGGAACCGGTATGTATAAATACCTTGTTGTCCACCTCTGATGTCGTATGCCAAATGTGGGGTGTTATACCATTGGGTTGCCACGATGTTATCGTACGGATGTCTTTTGTGTGGAGTGGGGAACTTGGTTGGGTAGAGAACGACTGCACTTCGATTCCGGTTGTCTATACTATTGCTTTTCTTTTCGTTCAGAATATATTTCCCAATCTTTGTATTTTCGTATGCCAATAAAAGATGATGCCATCCTTTGGACATGGAAATGATTGTGTCTTTTACTTGATGCTGGTCTATCATTAGATAAGTGGGAGTTACACCTTCTTGTTCTAACCGGTATTGACCATCTTCGGGAGCATAGACGTGAGTGGTGAATAATTGGTGTCCCCCTTGGTCGAGAATCAAGAAGCAATTGTCAACCTTACCTTTTAATCCATGATATCCTTGACTGCCGGGATTGTCGAATACTCCATATTGCCAGGAGTAGACATAAGGCTGCCAATGGTCGGTTGAATAGCTTTGTTGCAGGAATGCTTTCAGGTCGGTCGAAGCATTTAAAGTCATAGTTTTGAAATAGGGTGCATAACCATAGACATCGGTAGGGATATTTTCGAAAGAAAATGTATCTGCTTGGTTAGTCGTAAATTGGTATGCAAATTCGCGTGCTTCTACACCAATAATTTCTTCAGAGGCAGGCAAACGATAGTCCCCCCAACGGTTGTTCATCGTAGGGATAATTTCTGTTTGCCAATTGTCTGTGATAGGGATAATCTCTTCGTGTATTGATTGGCTGCCCCTCTCTTTTTGATAAATGGGCTCACCTTCCGAAAATACATAAAGGCGTGAATTGTTGTATTCACCATCGTAGGCTATCCAAGTACCTTCTGCGTCTTGACGGAGAATGGGTTGTTCCTTTGTACTTCCGTCCTGGGCATTCCAATATTCTACTTTTCCTTTGCTTCGGAAGAATATTTCACTTCCGTTTTCTATATTGAGTACCATGTATAAATCGCGTTTTCCTATTTTCCGGTGCAGCACTTTACCTGTACCGTGGGAAGTCTTGAAATCGGGTGTAAAATGACTTTGTATATAGGATATCACCTGTTGGCAATCGGTAGTATGTAATCCTTTAGTATCTGTAAAGAAAATGTCTTGTGTAAGAGCATCGGTTTCCTTGTCGTTCTCTCCATTCTTGCTGGATGCTTTGGGAAGGCTGCCTAAAGCAATTACAGTACCTCCATTCTGATGAAATTGATGTATCTTGACTAAAGTTTCGTGATGCAGGGCTTCTGTTCCTGCCAGGATTAATATTTTATATTTTTCGTTGGCTATGGATATTTTCCCATCATTAATGTCGGCTCGCTGTAAGGATTGATAGTCTATAAAGTCATAATCCCAACCTTTATGAGTCAGAGTATCGGTCAGTTGCCACAGTGAGCGGATGTTGCTGTTGGGATATGCCTGTAAAGTTTCAGTAGGATAAAGTACGGCAATATCACACACATGTACTCCTTGGCTTAGAACAAAACACATTCGTTCTGCGTATTTCAACCATTCTTTCATATGGGGCCAGTAAGGCATACGGAAATGAAAGCAAGGAGGTGCCCATTCCCACCATCCACCGTGGGTAGAATAATAGAGGCCATGCATACAAAGCAAGTTTCCGCCGGCAATAAGATGATGATCCAATTGGGACGTCAGCCATTCACCATTACTATCCCATCCCATGCTGTGAAAGGCTTCCAGCCAAGTGCGGGGACGTTGGTACAGATGAGCCACCGAACTTGAAACCTTGGTCTGCCGGAAACTGGAACCACGGGCGGGTGCATCGTTCCCAGGAGCTGTAAACCAACTGATGGAACGGAAATAGTCCATGTATTCCAAAGGTTGTAACCCCCGGCCATTATTATCGCAACCATAAATTAAATTACGTTCCTTGTGCCAATCGAATACCGGTTTGAAGTATCGTTCTTCGGCCAGTTGGGTAACCACTTCGGAATAATCCAGTCGGATTTTAGGAGTAATGTCTCCGATAGGTTCGAATAAAGCAGGTAAATAGGGGAGAATGTCGTATCCTTTCCTCTTCTTGAATTCGGATGTCATATCCTCGCACCAAGAATGAATGTTCAGTGCATAATGCAGCTCATCTTGAAAGAAATAGTTGATGCCTTTTCGTCCTTTATGGTCCATCTTTTCCCAAAAACGATTGAAATACACATCTACCAGCCGTTTTCCGTATTCTGGGTGTAGTTCGTAGGAAGGGGTAGTAGAAAGAATATATACTTTCTGTGTCTTGTCTGTATCCGATTTCCAATGAAGCCGTTGGTTGGTAATATTTGAAGTGAGATCTGTCTTGTCCGGATAAGCGACAACAGTCAATACATGTTCCGGCAATTCTACCGTCAATTCTTCTCCAGGCTTAACGGTATGAGTCTCTGCTTTCAATCTTCCCTGATAGTGGGCAAAACTGCTGTCGGCACAAAGTTCGTCTACATAATAGCCATTCCCGACCCAGCCAATCACATAATCATCCACGCCCAATCCTATTCCCCGTTCGGCGCAAACTCCTGAAAGCCAGTTCCATAATTTCCACCAGTCCTCACTGAACACTTCGGGAATACCTCCATCGGCACGCCCGAAACTGCCATATCCTTGTGCGTTCTGTTCTATATCTACCTCTGGATGTGTATGGATATAACTAACCGCAAAACCGTCGGTGGATGCATCCGACAAGATATCCAGTTGTTCCAACAGGCGTTCTTTCTTGAGTGTATCACCGTTCCACCAATAGAAAGGAACGTTTCCATACCCCTTGGGCGGATGCTGGAAATGCTCCTTGATGTCTATGGCTCCTTCTTTTGAGGGATAGCCTTTATAGGCTTGTTGAGGAATTTCCTTACATGAAATAAGTACAAGACTCAATATTAAAAAATACAGTTTTCTTATCATTATATTATTTATTCTTTAATATTCCTCTTGTTTTCTTTATCCATAGCTTGGCCATTTGTTGATGCCCTGCGGGAGTAGGGTGTATGCCGTCCCATATCCAGTATTTCCCTTCATCGATGGGATGTTTTTCCAATATTTCTTGGAATAGGGCATCGAAGGGCACGAGACAAGCTTTGTAATCCTTGGCAATATTTTTAATGGCTTCAATGCACAGACGGATTCGGGCTTCGCGTGCGGCATAATTATCAGTATCCTTCAGTCGTCCGGTAGGAGCGGTAAAGGGGGTGCATAATACCAATTTTGTATTCGGATTGGCTTGCAATGTCTTGTACAACAGTTGCCGATAACGTAGCTGCCATGCTTGAATGTCGAATTCCTTGGAAGATAGTGATTCGTCTACATCATTCGTACCGATGAGGATGGAAAGTACATCGGGGCGGATGGCAATGGCATCTTCTTCCCATCGTTCTTCCAAATCCTTCAACGTATTGGCACTGATACCCCGATTGAAGAACTGGTATCTTTCCTCCGGATAGTCTCCTTGGTAATAGGCTGCACACAGAAACATGTAACTGTGTCCGTAAATATGGTTCATATCCCAATGGTTGCGTTCTTTGGACGGCTTGGCGTTCCCTCCGCTTCTTCCCCAGGCACCATCGGTTATGGAATCGCCCATAAACAAAATCCGGAGCCCTTGGGCATGTAGGGCAGTGGTGAACAAAAGGAATAATGCCAAAATTATTTTTCTCATGCTTGTACTCTTACTTCTTTATCTTGAATATCGGAATAATCTTGTTTGTTTGCTCTTGGGGTAGCGTAATGACAAGACCTTCGGCTGTACGCTTGAAGGGCACTTTGCCATAACCCAATAATTTCACACGACTGATTTTGCCGGGGAAATGGGCACTGCCTTTTGCCAATGACTTGATGATTGCCTTGTCGCCTTTGTAGCTCAGCAGGTAAGCATAGAGTATGTCATTGCCTTTTTGAGTGAATCGCCATTCGCATCCTTTCAGGTCGTTTTTATCGGGTGATTCACCAAAGGTTTTCCAAGCGCGTGTACCATAGATGGCTTCGCCATTCAACTTTATCCATTGGCCTACTTGACGCAAGATTTGCTGTTGGTCATCGGGTATAGTACCATCGGATTTGGGGGAGATGTTCAAGCAGAGGTTTCCGTTTCGTGAAATGTTTTCCACCAGTTTGTGAATAATTTGGGAGGAGGTCTGTAGTTTCAATCCCTCAACGTAGCCAAACTTATGACCTATCGGTTCGTCTACTTGCCAATAATGGGTAGTCATCTCTTTGGGAGCGCGTCCCTGACGTTCGTAATCCATAATGGTACCATGCAAATAGGCATCGTGCTTGGAACTTATCGAGACTGTTTTTCCCCATTCGGAAGCCCGATTATAATAATATGCAGCCAAGCGTAGCTTCAAAGGGTCGAGGCTCCGGGCATTGATGCCGTTGTCGAACCAAAGTATGTCGGGCTGATACTTGTCGATAATCTCTTGGCAGCGGGCGAGCCACTCTTCCAAGAATGCTTGATTTTGAGGAGCGGGTTTCCCTTCCAGTACTTCTTCTGTATTGGGGCCCATGGCTGACGCTTTGGTATTGTCCGGTTTCTGAGGAGGCCCATAGAAATCAGCATATTGGGGGTCGAAGAGGTCGTGTTCTTCCGCAGAAGTGGGATACATGAAATCCCAATGTTCCATACGGTGATTGGAAAGCCCGTATTTCAACCCCTTGGCACGTACAGCTTGGCCCAACTCGCCGGCGATGTCTCGTTTAGGTCCCATTTCTTTGGCATCCCAACGGGTAAGGTCGCTATCATACATGGCGAATCCGTCATGATGTTCAGCAGTGAGAATAACATACGTTGCACCGGCTTCTTTGAATAGATCCGCCCATTCTTCGGGGTGGAATTTCTCGGCTTTGAAGAGAGGAATGAAGTCCTTGTAACCAAACTCTTTCGGATTGCCCCATTTCTCAGTGTGATGTTTCAGCATACCTCCATACATGTGGCGGGGATACCATTCACTTCCGGCTGCCGGAACTGAATAGACACCCCAATGGATGAAGATGCCGAACTTGCCATCGATGAACCATTGTGGAGTAACGTAGTTGTCTTTTACCGATTCCCATGAATCGGTAAAAGGTCCTTGCGGATAATCGGCAGCTTTGCCTCCTGGTAGTTCCAATGTCTTTCGTGGAGGAGGTGTTTGCTGTGCCAAAGTAATGATT
>CAZFDP010000134.1:0-5497 GCA_964518185.1 uncultured Phocaeicola sp.
AGAAAGAAAATCCAGCCGATGGATTGCCACCAAGAGCGGTAAGGATAGAATGATATGTGATGATGTAGGTTCCCGAAACTTCCCCAGATGTCTCATTAATTGCTTGATAATCGCTTGTTGGGAAACGATGTGCAGCCATCTTTTATCTTTCAAACAAGGAAGGTATAAAAGTGTAATGCCGCATTACACTTTAGTACAGTGCCGCACTACACTTTAGTACAGTGCCGCACTATACTTTTGTATAATGCCGCACTATACTTTTTTTATTACGTTGATTCCGAAGGAAGAATACCCCCCAAAAGAAGCTTTCCGCAAGACCTTGCATTATGACAAAGCTGCGGAAAGCGAAAGAATGAGTGATATTGAATGTGTTGTATCTCCAAAATATATCATTCTGTGGCGAAACGACCGGAATCGCTGGAAGAACCGGCTCTGCGCACATTTGATTTTTGTCCCCAACGGAGGTTGTATCTTATGCTCAATACACCGCCGTAATTCTTCTTGCTTCCTTCGGTTTCCTGCCAATACGTATCGTAATGATATACGCTTCGACGGCTACCTAATTGGTCGAACAGGTCTCCAAACATTAAGGTGGTGGTTAATTTCCCCTTTAAGAATGATTTGTTGATATGCAGGTTGGCATATGGACGGTTATAAGTCTTTCCGTACAAACTTTTGGAAGGTGGTGAATAATGAAAGTCTATCATCACATCAATATTTGCCGGGAGTGTAAACATGCCGGTGCATCCCATACTCCAATCGCTATAATTTCTTTTGTCTTCTTTATACGATACATTTGAATAATAATATCCGCCACTGAAAGAAAGTCTTGCTTTTTTGCTTATTTGTACGGGAACACTGGCATATACTCGGAAATGGGAGTTCTTGCTTCCGTTGTGCGAAGTGGAGTAAATGATGCCATCCTTGCTTTCACCAATACCGATGATGCCATTGTCTGCATAGTCATAATAGGCACGAAGGATGTATTTGTGAAACAGATGGGTTGTCCACGAAAGGCTATGTGTGTAGTATGGCTTCAAGGATGGATTGCCCATGCTATAGTTATATTCATTGATACGGCGTACCAATGGATTGAGTGCACCGATGGAAGGTCGGCGGATGGTTTTGTTGTAAGTAAGGCTTGTATTATGTCCTTTCTCCTTGTTGAGGGTATAACTGACTCCTATTTCGGGAAAGAAGTCGGTATAATCGTTTTCTTCGTTGCGTTCCGGATTGGTGGCCGATTCAGGCGAGAGGGTGCTATGCTCCATCCGTAGGCCTGCATTGAAACCGAACTTTTTCCAGGTAAAACTGTATTTGGCATAAAGTGCATAAATGTTTTCGGAGTATTTGTATTTGTCGTCGTAACTTCCTGTCGGATTTTGTTGCCTGTCGATGAAGGAGGCATAATCGGTATAATTGTCATTGGTCAGCCAATGGGCCTTTACACCTGTACTCAGCTTGCCATTGACGGAAGGCAGCTTGTGGGTGTAATCTGCTTTTAGGGTGTAGAGTCGGTTGTCTTCTTTGTTCAAACGGTTGTGTGCTTGATTGCTTGCAGTGTATTGGTACTGTTGTTCTTCGTTTTCGTCCACCTGGCTGTTGAAGGATTCTGCCTTGAAGGTCAGTTCGCTGTTTTTGTTGAATTTATGCAGATAGAGGAAAGAAAGATTCATGTTGTTAAGCTCACGGTTCCCGTCTGCTGTGCCTTTGGCAACTGTGTGATATTGATTGTTGTCCCAGTGGCGGGTCTCATCCCATTGGTCGTTGTTGCTGGGAGTGAAAGTATAGTTTCCCTCGAAAGAAAAGAGATTGTTGGCATCCATATCGTAGGTAAGGCCTAAAGTGCCGCGATGGTTGCTTCTTTCAATTTCATTTTCCAGTTCGTTAATCCGTTGTTCGGATGTATCATAAAAACGGGTTTTGCTTCGGGTGCCGTCGGTGCTTTCGGTGTTCATGCTACTGGCATTCATATACATTCCCCAATGTTTGTTTATTCTCCATTGCATATTCATGTTCCCGCCATATACTAAGGTATTCGTTCTGACTCCGGCGGTTCCTCCGATACCTAATATACCTCCCGTTTCGGGATTGATGGTGGTAATTTTCAGGATGGCTTGTCCGGCGGATGCAGCATCGTCTTCCACTCCCGAGGCGATGATGACTTCCATTTCCTTGACGTTCTTTCCTTCGATGGTTTGCAAGTAGTCGATTAATTGGTCGCCATGTAGCTTCAGTTCCCTGTTGTTCAGGTAGACTTTTGAAATGTTTCCTCCGTAGGCCTCGATGCCTCGTCCGGTGATATTTGTGCCTGGAGTAAGACGTAGGATGTTGGTCATATCCTTATTCTTGTAGAAGGCATTCTTGGAAATTTCGGCTACATATCCGTTGGGATTATAAGTAATGGTACGGGCGGTTACCACCACCTCGTTCATGAGTTGTGCATCTTCGTTTAGGGTGATAAAGGGGAGGCGTATGTTTCCCTTTACTTCTACATGGGTGGTGTAAGTGGTGTAACCGATGTAGGAGATTTCCAGTTGATAAGTACCTCGGGGGGCAGCAAGTGTAAATAAACCTTGTGCATCGGTGGTAGTTCCTTGGATAAGGCTGCCTTGCTTGTTGTGTGTAAGCCGTATAGTGGCACCGGGCAAGGGTTCGTTGGTACTATTTAATATTTCCCCGCTTATGTGAAAGTTGGTTGTTTGGGCGGTAGCGCCGGTTATGGCGGCCAACCATACCACGAAGGTCATCAGAAATGTTTTCATGCTATCTTTGTTTTCAGTTTGATTTCTGATGGCGAAGATAGCAGGAAAAGCAGTTCTGGCGGTGTAAACTGAGTGTAAAAAGTGAAGTGTTTACATGTAAACTCAGATGTAATCAGGTAGTCTTCAGTATTTTGCGAAGATAACCTTTTTCGTAAGGGTGTCCCATTTTTTCCAAGATGGTACGTTCCGCTTTATAGACGGTGGGGCGTGTATACCCGATGAGGTGGGCAATGTGTACTACCGGGATGTCGAGTCGCGACAAACAGCAGATGGACAATTCGCGGTCGGTCAGTGTATATTGTGTATTCAGGCGTATCAGCAGATTGTTGTAGCAAGCGTTGACGCAATCAGCCAGTTCCTGCCAGTCGGCATCTGTCAATCGATGTTCGGACTCCTCTTTCCATCTGTAGTCGGCCATGATGAGCTGTACTTTGTTGTATGCCGGTGAATGCTCCAGCGTTTCCTTGGCCAAGATGTTGCGGCTTTCGTTGGCTGTGGAAAGTTGTTCGGCCAAGGCTTGTTGTTCCGTTTCATCGGCTTGGCGTTGTGCTAACTCCTGTTGTAAATGGATTATCTCCTTTTCTTTTTTCTGTAAATTCTCTTGCAGAATACTGTGAAGCAGTTGCTGCTTTTTTTGCAGTGTCTGTAACAACTCACTTTGACGGCGGTATTTCTTCCGGTGGTAGAGGTGCAGCAGACCGATAAACAGAATTGCGGCTGCTGTTATACCTATAAGAAGATGTTTGTAACGTGCTAAAAAGCCTTCGTATTCTGCTTGTTGCCATTCTTTTTGGAGGATACCTTCCACAGCGGCTACTTCTTCATGGGAAGAAGATTCGTATGTGGCGTTAGCCCAAAGATGAATGGTACCCTTTTCTCTCCAGTTTTTACCGTACAAGTGATCAAAGTGGATGGCTGCTGAGTCGGGATACCCCATCTCAATGTATGCTTTGGCCAGTATTTCGTGTTTGTATCCGTTTTCAACCAATGGATATGCATGTTTGGCATAATGGAGCGCTTTTCCCTTATAACCCTCGTGCTTGTATCGGTATTCCAAATATTCGTTTGCTGCAATTAGAGCGAATAACCCTTCGTATTCCTTGTTCCCAAAAGAGTGGGCCAGCTCCATCCCTAAAGCTGCTTGCTGGAGTGTCTGTTGATGGGTTGGTCTTCCGCTTCTTAAGCTTAAACCGCCAATTTTGAATGTGGTTATCGGATAATAGAGGGATTCTATCCATAGCATGGTGTCTTGTTGTGCAATAGCCAATGGTTCTGCTAGGCGGAAAATGGAATCCGATTGTTGGCGTACGTTGGCATAATATAGTTCTCGACCCATGAAGCGATAGATGATTGCTAACAGTTCTTTGTTGTCCGTTTGTTCTGCATGGTGTGAGGCTATCATCAGCTCACGGACAGCTTCCGCACGATTGTCCATTCGCAAATAAAAACCAAGCAGGAAATGGGCGCGTGCCTTTATCTCTGCGTTGCCATGCTTGTCGTAATAGGCTGCAGCTTTGCGGATGAGCGAGTCTGTGGTGAGGTAATCGTGATGCATGTCATACATAACTCCTTTACGGATAATGTAGTCTTTGACTTGTGCTTCGCTCATCAATAGGGTGTAATACATGCTGTCGGCTTCGGTGGCAAGGGACTCCGGTGGAAAGTGCTTCAATAGGAACATCGGGTTGTGGGCTTGGGTCTTGATGCCCCGTTCCTCGAAAGCATCGTCTAATGGGTGGATTATACCACCTGAAGCATACGTTACTCCTTCTTCTACAATGACGGATACGGTGCCGGAGTGTATGGAATCCTCATGAAATACACCTTTTATCAAGTGGTTGTCTTTGATAATTGCTCCCCGGTTCAAATTCTTCCATTGGAGGGAATCGGTTTGCAATAGCGAGTCGATACGCGTCAATTGGGGATGGTATGCCGGTTGTTTAGTCTGTTCTGTGCAAGCTGAGCCAGCCAGTAACAAGGCAAGTAGAAAGTATATGGTTTTCTGAATGTACATGTCTTTTTCTTGAATTGCCGCAAAGATAAAGTAAAGAAATGAAAAAAAGAAAGGATAAGGTTAATAATAAAGTAGTTTGTTGTTAGAATGATTGCAGCTTTCCGGCTTTTTCATTACTTTTGTTCAATCAATGACAATAAACGCTATTATATATAATAAGGTATAGATATGGAAAATCAGAAAAACAACGGTCAACTCCAGATAGAGTTGAAGGAAGAAGTGGCACAGGGTACGTATGCCAATCTCGCTATAATCACTCATTCGAGTTCGGAATTCATCGTCGATTTTGTCCGGGTAATGCCGGGATTGCCTAAGGCCGGAGTGCAGTCGCGCATAGTCCTTACTCCCGAACATGCCAAGCGTCTGATGTTTGCCTTGCAGGAAAATGTGATGAAATACGAAAGGAATTTTGGCCCAATCCGTATGCCGGAGAATGGAAACGGAGCCAATGGCGGTCCCGATGGCAAGACTTTTATTCCCCCAATGAGCGGTTTTAAGGGTGAAGCATAAGGATTAGATAGTTAAAAAAATATAATAGTTCACTTTCTGAGGCATTTCAAGGGGAGCGGACTATTTTTTATTGGTGTGAATTCATTGTTATTTAAAATGGAATTCGTAACTTTGCAGCCCGAAAAGTGTATTTTTGACTTGATGTAGAAATATAATAAACAATATATAATAATTAAAAATCAAACAAAATGCCTACTATTCAACAATT
>CAZFDP010000135.1:0-5495 GCA_964518185.1 uncultured Phocaeicola sp.
CGCACTTTGGAATGAGTTCGACTCATCACTCGTGAAAGTGAAAGATGTTCACTTGTGCATAAAGAAGATTGCCGGGGTACGTGTTCCCATTTTGGAGAACGTAGACTTCGACATCCGTTCTTTCAGCCTGTTTGCTTGCCCCAAGTGGTATTCCGATGGGATACACTTGCTTAAGTTGTTGGCTCAGACAGCTATTGAAAGGGAATTTATGCTGGCCAAGTTGAACTTATTGGAACATGCGCGTAAAAAGACCACTCAGAAAGTGAACCTTTTTGAGAAGGTACAGATACCTGGATATCAGGATGCGTTGCGTAAAATCAAACGCTTCATGGAAGACGAAGAAAACCTCTCCAAGTCTTCACAGAAGATCCTGAAGTCCATACAAGAGAAAAGAAAGGAGGCTGAGGTATGATTTCGAAAATGAATAAACTTTCGTTCCTTATTTATCATAAGGAATATGGAATGTTTCTGGAAAAACTTCGCGAATTGGGTGTTGTTCATATAGAGAAACGCCAAGGGGCTGAGGTGGATGCCGAATTACAGGCATTCATGCAGAAGCGTTCTTCGTATCAGTCATTGCTCAAAAGCATGACCTTGGCCGCTGCTTCGTTCGAAGGGAATACCTCAGATAAGGCAGAAAAACTCTCTGTAGAGCAGGTAGTTAGTAGCTACGAAGCCCAACAGGAACATATTCAGGCTTTGAATATGCAACTTCCGGTAATCGATAAGGAAATCGATGCTATGGAAGTGTGGGGAGAATTCGATTGGAAAGTGATAGAAAAGTTGCAGGCCAACGGTTGGCAGATGCAGTTCTATTGCTGTCCGGAGAAATCTTTCGAAGAAAGTTGGGCAGACGATTATAATGCCACCATTATCAACCAAAAGGGCGGACAGAGTTATTTTGTAACTGTCAATCCGCATCCGGTAGAATTGGAAGCGGAAGCAGTCCGTTTGCCCAATAGACGGTTGTCTGATTTGGTGGCTGAGCAGGAGCAACTGAAACAAGACATCAAGGAAGCCAATACTGCCCTTGATAGTTTCTGTGTAAGTTACATCCCTGTGGTGGAAAAAGCATTGGATGCGTTGGAAAGCGACATCAATCTGATGGAAGTGAAACAACTTGGTGGCGAACGCATGGCCGGAGGTTCCATTGTCCTGATGGACGGTTGGGTGCCCGAAGAAAGCAGTGCTGAAGTTCGTAAAATGCTCGATGAAAGCGGCGTTTATTACGAAATTCGTCCGGCCGAAAAGGAAGATAATGCTCCTATCAAGTTGAAGAACAACAAGATTACCCGTGCATTCGAGATGCTTACCAAGATGTATGGTATGCCTGATTATGGTGAGTTCGACCCAACTCCTTTGTTTGCTCCCTTCTATGCCTTGTTCTTTGGTATGTGTGTGGGCGATGCCGGTTATGGTTTGTTGCTCGTCTTGTTGGGATTGTATCTCAAAAAGAAGTTGAGCAAATCCATGGCAGGGTTGATGAATCTACTCATTACCTTGGGTGCAGCCACTACAGTTGTAGGTGCATTATTCAATACCTTCTTTGGTTTTGCACTTACCAATATGGGCTTGCCCGAATGGATGCAGTCGCTTGTCATTACCGGTACATGGAACGGTTTGGATTACGACAAGACCATGGTGATAGCCCTGCTTGTAGGTATGTTCCACATCTGTTTCGCCATGACGGTAAAAGCCATTGGCACTACCGTGCGTTATGGTTTCAAGAATGCCCTTTCCGATTGGGGATGGTGGCTCTTGGTAGGCGGTTCGGTAGTTGTGGCCACCTTGAATTATTTAGGGGTTATCGATATGGAAATGTCCAAGATGGCTTTCATAGGCATCGGTATTGTATCGGCTATAGGTATTTATTTACTGAATAACCTTCGTCGCAATGTATTTGTGAATGTAGGTGCCGGTCTTTGGGATACCTATAATATGGCTACAGGTTTGATGGGTGACCTCTTGTCGTACCTTCGTCTTTACGCTCTCGGTTTGGCGGGTGGTATGCTTGGTGGAGTATTCAACGACTTGGGTATGCAGTTGCGCGATGCTATGGGCGGTTTCCTCTTCGGAATTCCCGGCTGGATATGCTTCGGCTTGATATTTGTGGCCGGTCATGGCTTGAATATCGCCCTCTCTTGCTTGAGCGGTTATGTACACTCCATCCGTCTGACTTTTGTGGAATATTTCAAGAATTCCGGTTACGATGGCAGAGGTACAGCTTATAATCCTTTTGCGAACAAAAAGAAAAACAATGATTAAATAACAAGAAATTTATAACAATTAAAATTATAACATTATGGATTTGAATCTTTTATTAGGTTATTTGGGCGTAGGTTTGATGCTCGCCCTTTCAGGTATCGGTAGTAGCTATGGTACAACAATCGCTGCTAATGCAGCCGAAGGTGCTTTGAAGAAAGACACTTCCAAGTCGGCAGGTTACATGATTCTTTCAGCGATGCCCGCTTCTCAGGGTCTTTACGGTTTTGTAGCCTTCATGACTTTTGGTGGTGATGTAACTGCCGAAAACGGTTTGTTGAAGTTTGCTATGGGTATCAGTGTAGGTTTGGTACTTTTGTTGTCTGCCATTCGTCAGGGTCAGCTTTGTGCCAACGGTATTCAGGGTATGGCTCAAGGTCATGATGTTCAGACAAACACCATGATTTATGCCGCTCTTCCTGAGTTCTACGCTATCCTTGCGTTGGTAGCCACTTTCTTGGTATAATCCTGTTTGAATTGATAGAGACGGTTGTCTCTCTCGAAAAGTCCTATTGAAGTGTCATTCTGAGCGAAGCGAAGAATCTGGAAACATAAATGTGGATGCGTTCAGATTCTTCACTACGTTCAGAATGGCACTATATTATGATAGCACTTTTGGGAGGAACAACCGTTTGTTTGTTTATATTTTTGGAATTATTTGAACTTTTCCCAAAATATTTACAAAAAACTTTGAATTATTTCATTGAAAAGCTTTATCATATCATTGAATTTGTGTAACTTTGCATTCGAATTTAAGATTAGGTATTAAGCAATGGCAAAAGAATTGTTAGCCCCTGACTACATCTTCGAATCGAGTTGGGAAGTGTGTAATAAGGTAGGGGGTATTTATACGGTTTTGTCCACTCGGGCAAAGACCTTGCAAGATGTACACAAGGATAAAGTCATTTTCATTGGTCCCGATTTTTGGGTAGGAAAAGAAAATCCCTTGTTTATTGAAAATAATAATCTCTGTGTGGCATGGCGTGAACATGCTTTGAAAAACGACGGCTTGAAGGTTCGTATTGGCCGTTGGAACATTCCTGGCGAACCTATTGTTATTCTGGTAGACTTTTTCCCTTTCTTTGCGCAGCGCAATGAAATATATGGCGAGATGTGGAACGATTTTCGCGTTGATTCACTCCATGGTTACGGCGATTACGACGAAGCTTCCATGTTTTCGTATGCTGTAGGTAAGGTTGTAGAAAGTTTTTATCGTTTTAACCTCACAGAAAAAGATAACGTAATTTATCAGGCTCATGAGTGGATGACGGGCATGGGAGCCCTCTATCTGCAGAAAACAGTTCCGCAAATAGCAACAATATTTACAACTCATGCCACTTCAATCGGTCGTTCCATTGCAGGAAATAACAAGCCGCTTTACGATTATCTTTTTGCTTATAATGGCGACCAAATGGCTCGCGAACTGAACATGGAAGCCAAGCATTCCATCGAGAAGCAGACTGCCCACCATGTAGATTGCTTCACTACCGTGAGCGAGATAACCAATAATGAATGTAAGGAACTGCTTGACAAGCCGGCTGATGTGGTATTGATGAACGGTTTCGAAAACGATTTTGTGCCCCAAGGACGTGCTTTTGCTCCCAAACGTAAGAAAGCCCGTGCTGCCATGCTTAATTTGGCCAACAAACTGTTAGGAACAAATTTGGGCGATGATACGTTGATTATTGGAACCAGCGGACGCTACGAGTTCAAGAACAAGGGTATTAATGTATACCTCGAAGCCTTGAACCGCCTTACACGCGATAAGAATTTGAAGAAAGAAGTATTGGCCTTTATCAATGTGCCCAGTTGGGTAGGCGATCCTCGCGAAGACTTGTTGGAACGTCTTAAGAGCAAGCAGACGTTTGATACTCCGTTGCACTGTCCTTTCATCACCCATTGGCTGCACAATATGAGTCAGGACCAAGTGCTCGATATGCTGAAGTATTTAGGCATGTCCAACTCGGCTGATTCTAAGGTAAAGGTCGTGTTTGTTCCTTGTTATATGGACGGAAACGACGGTATCTTGAACCTAAGCTACTATGATTTGGTGTTGGGCTACGACCTCACTGTCTATCCTTCGTACTACGAGCCATGGGGGTACACTCCGCTCGAAAGTGTGGCCTTCCATGTGCCCGCCATTACAACCGATTTGGCAGGATTCGGACTTTGGGCCAACTCTTTGAAGGGCAGCTATAGCGAGTTGCAGGATGGCGTAAAGGTAATCCACCGCTCGGATTATAACTACTCCGAAGTGGCCGATGCCATCAAGGATACAGTGGCCGAATTCTCGGGCTTGACCGATGCCGAAATCAAAAAAATACGTAAGAATGCCGAAAACATTGCCGAAAAAGCCTTGTGGAAGCATTTTATCACATACTATTATCAGGCTTACGATGTTGCTTTGCGCAATGCCCAAAGCCGTTTGAAAGGAATAAAAGATTAAAAATCATAATTTAATTTTAGAGACATGAAAATTAAAAACAGTAATGCTAATGCTCCGGTTTGGAAGGATGTGACCGTTAAGTCACGCATCCCTGAAGAATTGAAGAAGCTGGAAGAAATGGCGCGTAACATTTGGTGGGCTTGGAATCACGAAGCCACTGAATTGTTCAAGGATTTGGATGCTGACTTGTGGAAGGAAGCAGGCCAAAACCCGGTAGTATTGCTTGAACGCATGAGCTACGAAAAGTTGGAAGCTCTTGCTGCAGACGAAACTATCTTAAAGCGCATGAACGATGTGTACGCCAAGTTCCGTGCTTATATGGATGTTAAGCCCGATGCAAATCGTCCGTCGGTAGCTTACTTCTGTATGGAATATGGTTTGACCCATGTGCTTAAGATCTATTCTGGTGGTTTGGGTATCTTGGCCGGTGACTATTTGAAGGAAGCATCTGATAGCAATGTAGACATGTGCGGTGTAGGTTTCTTGTACCGCTACGGTTATTTTGCACAGAGCCTTTCAATGGACGGTCAGCAGATTGCCAACTACGATGCACAAAACTTCGGTAGCCTGCCTATCGACCGTGTAATGGACGAAAACGGTCAGCCGATGGTTATCGATGTGCCTTATTTGAACTACTATGTTCATGCTTATGTTTGGAGAGTAAACGTAGGTCGCGTGCCTTTGTACTTGCTCGATACAGACAATGAAATGAACAGCGAATTCGACCGTCCCATCACTCACCAGCTTTATGGTGGCGACTGGGAAAACCGCTTGAAGCAAGAAATCC
>CAZFDP010000136.1:0-5484 GCA_964518185.1 uncultured Phocaeicola sp.
TACAATAAAAACAGGCGAAATAAGCTCTTTACTTCTTATTTCGCCTGTTTAAGATCTTGTTTAACTATTAGAAGTTACAGCCCAAACTTACTGACAAGTAAGTGCGCTTGTCGTAATCATAGTCGGAAGTACCTACATAATCGAATGCAAGCTTACCAAACATATTAATGCGTGCGTCTTCCTTCACTTGCTGTGAGTAAGTAACTGCTGCACCTAAGCGGTAGTAATCGCTGGTGTAGTAGTTTTGCAAGCCTTGAGACATTTCTGTTACGGTAATATAATCCGGATTACTTCCTCCATATACATATTCACCACTCAGGTTGCTGTTATATGCTCCATGAACATCCACCAACAAACGACGGTTGAAGTTCTGGCCCAATACAAAATTAATTTTGGCGCCCAAATCGAATGTCAGGTTTTCATAGTTCTGTACTGAGTTAGGAAGAATAAATTCATCGTCCTGCTTGGTATAAGTAACACCGGCTTCTACTTTCCATGCATATTCTGCGCCACGATTCTTGCTTAAAGCATAATCGAATGCTGCATAATTGCTCTTGTAAGTAGAACGGATATTACGGTCGAGTTCCAGCCAACCTTCTGTTGATTCACTCTCATCTTTTTTAGTTACATATTGACATCCGTCAATGTCACGAGCCTGAAAATCAGCCTTTACATAGTTAGTAAAGTTTTCACCTTGACGAACTGCAATCAATGACACTTCGGCCAACTTATCCTTTACCGTACCCCATTTTTCCGGACTGAGAAATGTAACCTCTGCACTTTCGGCTTTCACGCTATAAGCACCTTCCAACAACACATTCCATGCACCGGAAGTATAGTTATATTGCAAAGCACCTCCCAAACGGTCACCAAAATAGTTGGCAGTAATAGCATTAGTTTTATGTTTATAAACGGCATTTCCCAAACCATACAGGCGATAACTGTCGTGTGCAAGTTGTCCAAACTGAGTGGCATCATTCACTTCTTCCTTAAGGGATGTATAACGGAAAGAAGCGCCCAACTTATGATTATCGTTCACCTTATAAGTTACACCCGGCATCAATTCAAGCGTATAAACACGAGCATCTACACGAGGGTCACGTTGCTTGGCCGACAAAGTGGCAATGTAGGTTCCTTCGATACCGAATGCCCAATGATTGCCAATCACCGGAGTAGCCGCACGGAACTTCAATTCATAATTCTGATTACGCCAATCACTGATATAGCTATCCACCAAATGATAAGGCATACCTCTATACGGATCTGTAATACCGGCATTGTAACCCACTTCATTCTTGTCCACTTCCGAGAAATTAAACGATCCCCAAACATAGGCCGACTTCAGATTCATGAATCCTTCGCTGGAAACACCATATTTAGACAAACTTTGTGCATCCATCGGACGACAATAGTTACCGTCCTCTTTACCATAATTCAATATCACATTCGAGTAGTTCTGCACATCATCGAATGCTGTACCGGCCGCATTTTGTGACTGGAACCACAAACGCTGCATTTTCAATTGTTCAATGGCAGCCGGAGAGTATCCTTGTGCACCGGCTTCCATGGCCAACAAACAAGTTGCAAACAATAAGCAACCTTTTAAATTCTTATATTGTCTTTTCATTGTTTTTCCTTATTTAATTATTGCAATGTGTGATTCCATGATGGCATCTTGGCACCATTACGACGAACTACAGGCACCACTTTACGTTCAAAGTCATCGGTACTGTTGTTGGTATCCTTATAGTAATACGAACCGTTGGATAATGTTTGAGGATTACCTTCCTCGTCTGTTTCTACATAACGGCTAATACCATAACCACAATAAATACCATCTACCCATGTCATACCGGCATCGAGCACACCCGGCAAACGTTTGTATTTGGCATACGATTCACTGTTACCACATTCTACGGCATCAATGACATATTCAACCGGAATCTTGGCATAAAGTGTACTACTTGTTGTTGCCAAGTCTGTAGTACTCATATTGGGGTCACCTACCGGATCCCATTCCACATCATCGGGTACACGGAAAATAGCATAGACACTACCGAATACAGACACCAGATAGAACTGTATACTACCAATCTCAGCCTTACCGTTATTGAATACATGTTCCATATTTACTGCATCCATATCGGCATAGACCGTACTACCCATATAGAATTCAAATTCGGCATCAAAAAGGTTGACGGGACTATTTTCATTTTTGGCTGAATGGTCGATGGCATGTTGTGCCAACACTACCGATTCGCCCGGTTGCAATGGATAATCATCTCCATCTCCCGGGAAACGCCATACACGAACACCATATACATGACTATCCTTTTCGTCCGGCCATACAGACGGAGTAGAAGTAGCAGTACTGGGCGCTAAATTAGTAAAACAAATACCATCCAAATAAATAACAGACTCTGAATTATTATACAATTCATAGAACTGGTCACGGAAATAATAGGAAGGAACCCCTGCATAATACATTTCCTTGAAAATCAAAGTTCCTTTCTTACCCGCTGAAATGGCAATGTCAAAACTTTGCCCGTCTGTAGTCATGGACTGACTTACCAACGAACCGCTCAACATGTATTCAAAAGCGGTATCATCCGTCAAACCACGTCCCGACAAAACAGCTGTATAGATACCTGGAACAATGTCTGATGCTGTAACCGTAACCTTGTTACCTGCAGCCCTGGAAGTTGCTGTAACAGGGAAAGAATATTCCAAACCTTCGTCGTAATTGGTCAACTTCAATATGATTTCATAACCTGTCAAGTCTTCAATATCGAGAGACAAGTTGAATGTCAGTGAGATGCCTTCTACTTTCTTGGCATCAGAAATATTGTCAAACGCATCGGTACATCCGGTAATAAGCAATGCGTTCAAAGCAAATAAATATACTAATATCTTTTTCATACCTTATTATATTATAAAGTGAGTGACAATTCCAATCCGAAGAAGAATTGGTCATTCAATTGTTTGTAGTTGCCGGGGTTTCTCTTATCGTCCTGAATGGAATAATATCTGAACATATTATTGGCGAAGAAAGATACACGCATCATATCACCAATTTCCTTAGTCACATTCAAGTTAAAGCAGAAATAAGGATTGTAAGACTGCTTGATGGCATAACTATGACTTCTATTTTCCCACATATAAGCAAATTCTGAAGCTCTCAAATCATCTACAGTAGCGAAACGATCTTTTTCAAACCAGTTTACATCACCGTTCAAAGCAATATAACCCAAAGGTATATCACTACCATAAGTCACCCAATTGGAATTCTGCCAAATGGCCTGTCCTGTTAAAGTTACTACGAAACCAATGTTCGGAATATTGTGTGTAGCACGTACGGTAGTCACAAACTTTTGTCTGTAGCTGGTATCCTTACCATCCATGATAGCAATCGGCTTTCGTGTTTCAGGAGTTTCATTACCACTGTCATAAAAGTCATAGCCCTTGCTCCACGTTTTGGTACGCATCCAAGCACCATTCAATTGGAAGGCGGTACGGATAGCATCGATACGACCAAAGTTCAAATCAAATTCCACCCCTTTGGTCTCTACATTCAAGTTATTGGTGGGAGCATTGAAGTATGACAATACATTGTAATCCGTACCTACCAAGCCTCCATTTTCGTTACGGCTGTACATTGTCCAGTTCACAGACTTGTATGTATCCAATGTCTGTGCCAACGAATAACCATTCTTCAAGCGTTCATGGAAACCGGTTACATTCAATTGTGCCTTACCAAACTTTAAGTTAAAGCCAATCTCAGCCTTATGATTCTTGGCTATTTCCAAATCTGAGTTATCCACTTCGAACACACGGGTAGTCGTAATAAATTTACGGTCAGCTTCCGGGATATTGGCATCGTCCAATTCATTCAGATTGACGTATTCAAAATAAGCATTTTCCGGATACAAATGTATCAGAGTAGGCATCTTAGCCGTAATACCATAACCACCGAATACAGTGAATACGTTCGGAATTACATCTAATGAGGCATTGAAACGAGGTGAAAGCACGCTACCTACTACCGAAGTATTATCGAAGCGCAAACCGGCCTGAATGTTGAATTCGTGTGTTCCACCGATATTCCATTTGAAGTTATCTTCTACATAAGCTCCAAATTGGTTGATAAACGGAATGTCCTTGTAGCTGCGAGGACGATATGTAGAATTATCGTATTGATTATTCTTAAAAGGAGGAGTATTTTCACCGAATGTTTTACCCTCACCCACATTACCATCGCTCTTGAAGTCAGCACCTAACAAGATACGGTTGCTGATATCACCACTTTGTTTGAACAGAGTAGCAGTCAACTTGGCAAACACATTCACCTCACGGCTATCAATATCATAATTAGTGACATAGTTGGAAGGCAAACGATAAGCATAATTCAAGATGTCATTGCCTGTAAAGTTGGTAATCTCGTTACCAAACGCATCATAAATACGTTCACCGGCCACATTGCCTAATACAGCACCATCTGTAAAGGTCTTGGAGAATGGATAGTCACCTGTTTCTAAGGCTTCCTTATGACTCTGTTTATCGGTATATGTTCCCGATACCACGTACTTCACTGTTTGTAACCAACCCTTGTTTATGTTCCAAGTACCATTGGTGTTGAAAGTAAAACCTACATCTTTTCCACTGGATGCCTCATAGTTCAAATAGTCATCCGGATTCGGGTCACGAGTATCTTTACCATAGATAAAGTCCAAACTGGTATTGCTTCTCAACTTATTGTTGAAGAAGACATTGGAGTAAAGCAATTTGGCTGTAGCACGCTGGTATTTCTTATAGCTGGCAGCCACATCAGTGGTACTGTGAGCATAATCGGCACTAAAATTCAAGGCACCCTTCTTTTCGCCCAATTCGTAACCCGAACCTACTGATACCTGATAGATATTCGGATTGGCCTTAGCTTTTACACGAAGCGGTTCGCGTCCGGCCTTTGAGTTGATAATTACGGCACCCGAAGTCAAGTCACCGTATTCTACCGAAGGAATACCGCGGATAATTTCCACAGACTCGATATTTTCAGTAGAAATGCTACGGACATCGGCACCACCGGTAGCCGAAGCGCCACCACCAAAAGCTGTTCCCTCACCTGCAAGTGTAGTTTTGTGAGAAGACAAGTTGGCATTGTTAGAAATAGGAGCACCATCACGAATTACCGAAGTACCCAAAGCATTGAAAGCATTATCCGCATCCGAACTATTTCCAGAAGTTACCATACGAAGGTTGATTTGTTGAGACTTGCTCAAGTTCTGATTCTGAGAAATGCCTCCCGGAAGCATGGACATCAAATCAAACAAACTGTTGGCCTGCATGTGGTCCATAGCCTGACGAGAAATTTGTGAAGCAGTAGACTTACCGGCTCGGCTATTGGTAGCCGTTACGGTTACTTCCTTCAACTTAAAGTCTTCATTCTGCAATGTAAAGTTCAAAGCCATATCCTTGGTTACATTTACC
>CAZFDP010000137.1:0-5462 GCA_964518185.1 uncultured Phocaeicola sp.
GGAAGGAAACGAAATAGGTAGGAAAACTTTCGTTTCCCTACCTACTCGATTTATACCCGAACAGTATTCGTTAATTTGTTACTAAAAAGCTTTCTTGGGTAGGAATATGTTGTTTTTTTATTTAAAAAACTTTCATTTTATTTTGTGGTTAAAAAATAAACATCTATTTTTGCAGCGTTAAACAATAAAAAAAAGAAAATGAATCAGATGTCTATACATATTTTGCTATGCGGCGATATTATTCTACTGGCAAGGTCAGCAGAAAGTGAGCGTTGTGCATAAATGTATGGATGGTTAAATATACATAAGCCTTTCTCACTTTCTGGTGTGAAAGGCTTTTTTGATGATAAGTATAATAATTTAATATAAAATGAACTATGAGTGATAGATTGTTTATTTTTGATACCACGTTGCGCGATGGCGAACAAGTGCCTGGATGCCAATTGAATACCGTAGAAAAGATTCAGGTAGCCAAACAACTCGAAGCGTTGGGAGTAGATGTGATTGAAGCAGGTTTCCCTATTTCGAGTCCAGGAGACTTCAACTCGGTTATTGAAATATCAAAGGCAGTGACATGGCCTACCATCTGTGCTTTGACACGTGCCGTAGAGAAAGATATTGATGTAGCAGCTGAAGCCCTCCGTTTTGCCAAACATAAACGTATTCATACGGGTATCGGTACTTCTGATTCACATATCAAGTATAAGTTCAATTCTAATCGTGATGAAATCATTGAACGTGCAGTAGCTGCCGTGAAGTATGCTCGCCGGTATGTAGATGATGTGGAATTCTATGCCGAAGATGCCGGACGTACGGACAATGAATATTTGGCTCGCGTGGTGGAAGCGGTTATCAAAGCAGGAGCTACTGTTGTGAATATTCCTGATACTACCGGATACTGTTTACCTTATGAATATGGTGCCAAGATAAAGTATCTGATGGAACATGTAGATAATATCGACAAGGCTATTCTGTCTACGCATTGCCATAACGACTTGGGAATGGCTACAGCCAATACCATTGCAGGAGTATTGAATGGAGCCCGTCAGGTGGAAGTGACCATCAACGGTATTGGCGAACGTGCCGGTAATACTTCGCTCGAAGAGGTGGCGATGATTGTTAAGTGTCATAATGATATAGACATTGAAACAAATATTAATACCCAGAAGATTTATTCGGCCAGTCGTATGGTGTCGAGCTTGATGAACATGCCGGTACAACCCAATAAGGCTATTGTGGGTCGTAATGCATTTGCTCATTCCAGTGGTATCCATCAAGATGGTGTGTTGAAGAATGTACAAACTTACGAAATCATAGATCCGAAAGATGTAGGTATTGATGATAGCTCTATCGTCTTGACAGCTCGTAGTGGTCGTGCGGCCTTGAAGCATCGCCTGCATGTGATGGGGGTAGAATTGGATCAAGACAAATTGGATAAAGTTTATGAGGATTTCTTGAAGTTGGCCGATAAGAAGAAGGACATTACCGATGATGACATTTTGGTATTGGCCGGAGCTGATAGAGCCGACAATCATCACATCAAGCTGGAATTCCTGCAGGTGACCAGTGGAGTCGGTGTCCGTTCTGTAGCAAGTTTGGGCTTGAACATTTCTGGAGAACGCTTTGAAGCGGCAGCCAGTGGTAATGGTCCGGTAGATGCAGCCATCAAGGCATTGAAGAAAATCATTGACCGACACATGGAATTGAAGGAATTTACTATTCAAGCCATTAGTAAAGGTTCTGATGATATGGGTAAGGTACATATGCAGGTGGAATACGATGGCCAAATGTACTATGGCTTTGGAGCTAATACAGATATTATTGCAGCTTCGGTTGAAGCATATATTGATTGTATCAACAAGTTCAAGAAATAATCATGTCTACATTATTTGATAAAATTTGGGATGCCCACGTTGTACAGAAAGTGGAAGATGGTCCCACACAACTTTACATTGACAGACTTTATTGTCATGAAGTGACCACTCCACAGGCATTCGATACGCTGAGAGACAAGAAAATAGGAGTGTTCCGTCCTGGGCAGGTGATAGCTATGCCCGACCATAACACACCCAGTGACCAACAGGAGCGCATAGACGACCCTGTGGGACGCAAGCAAGTGGAAACATTGGCCAAAAACTGTGCCGAATTCGGTATCCGTCACTTTGCCATGGGAACTAAAGATAATGGTATTATACACGTGGTTGGTCCGGAAAAAGCGTTGTCGTTACCTGGAATGACTATTGTGTGCGGTGATTCGCACACCTCTACACATGGTGCTGTGGGTGCCATTGCCATGGGGATAGGTACCAGCGAAGTGGCACAAGTACTTGCTTCGCAGACTATTTTACAAAGCAAGCCCAAGACCATGCGTATCAACATTGAAGGTACATTACCCGAAGGGACAACCGCAAAGGATGTGGCCCTATACATCATGGCACAGATGACTACATCGGGAGCTACCGGCTATGCAGTGGAGTATGCTGGCTCTACCGTGCGAAACATGAGTATGGAAGGACGCCTGACCTTATCGAACCTCAGCATTGAGATGGGTAGTAGGGCAGGGCTGATTGCACCAGATGAAATTACTTTTGAATACCTGAAAGGCCGCGAATATGCTCCTAAGGGTGAAGCATGGGATAAAGCTGTTGAAGAATGGAAAAAGCTCTATAGTGACCCTGATGCAGTATTCGATAAGGAAGTAACCTACCGGGCTGAAGACATTGTACCTCGGATTACTTATGGTACTAATCCAGGAGCAGGAATCGCTATTGATGAATGTATCCCTACGTTGGATGAAGTGCCCGAGGCCGACCGTATTCAATTTCAGGCTATGCTTGACTATATGCAATTCCAACCCGGACAGAAGCTTGAAGGAACGCCGGTAGACTATTGCTTCTTGGGCGCTTGTACCAACGGACGTATTGAAGACTTCCGTGCCTTTGCATCGGTGGTGAAAGGTAAGAAAAAGGCGCCAAATGTGGTGGCATGGTTGGTTCCCGGTTCGTGGTTGGTTCGCCAACAGATTATCGATGAAGGTATTGACAAAGTGTTGGAAGAAGCCGGTTTTGAACTCCGCTTACCCTCATGCTCGTCGTGCCTGGCCATGAACCCTGATAAGGTACCTGCCGGAAAACTTTCCATTTCGACCAGTAATCGTAATTTTGTGGGGCGACAAGGTCCCGGTGCACGTACCATATTGGCCAGTCCACTTGTAGTGGCAGCATCGGCTATTACGGGTGTGGTGACTGACCCACGAAAAATGTAAGATGAATATAACATGGCACGCAGATGCGTTATCTGCGTGCTACAAAAGAAAATCTATGAAACAGAAATTTGACATTATACAGTCCACTTGTCTGCCCATTCGGATAGACAATTGTAATACCGACTTGATTATTCCGGCCCGTTATCTGGCCAGCACTACGCGCGATCCACAATTCTTTGGTGATGCTTTTATGCATGATTTGCGTTTTGATGCCAATGGACAACCTGTGGCCGATTTTGTGATGAACCAATCCGAATACAGCGAAGCTCCCCGTCAGGGTGTTCACGAGATCATCATTGGCGGACAGAATTGGGGCTCGGGTTCCAGCCGTGAACATGCCGCTTGGGCCATTGCGGGCTATGGTGTGCGTGTGGTTGTAAGCAGTTCGTTTGCCGATATTCATCGTAACAATTTGCTGAACTGTTTTGTGTTGCCCGTCATAGTGAGCCACGAGTTCCAACAGGAATTGTTCGATACTGTAGAAGCCAATCCGCAAGCCGAGGTACGTGTGGATGTACCCAACCAGACCATCACCAACTTGAGCACAGGCAACAGCGAACATTTCGAAATTAACAGCTACAAGAAATATTGTTTGATGAACGCACTTGACGACATTGACTTTCTGGTAGAAAATAAAGATAAAACTGAGAAATACGAAATGGCACACAGATGACACAGATTTGACAGAAGAATATGAATAATCCGAGAATAGAAATTATGGACACTACCCTGCGCGATGGGGAACAGACCAGTGGGGTATCGTTTGTGCCACACGAAAAACTGATGATAGCCCGTCTGTTGCTTGAAGAACTGAAGGTAGATAGGGTAGAGGTGGCCTCTGCGCGCGTATCCGACGGTGAATTTGAAGCCGTGAAGATGATATGTGATTGGGCGGCCCGTCGCAATCTATTACATAAGGTGGAGGTGTTGGGCTTTTGTGACGGACACACTTCGATAGACTGGATACAACGCACCGGATGCCGGGTGGTCAATTTGTTGTGTAAAGGTTCGTTAAAGCATTGTACCCATCAGTTAAAGAAAACTCCGGAAGAACACATCGAAAATATTATAAATGTGGTACATTATGCCGATGAACTGGATATCACTGTGAATGTGTATCTGGAAGACTGGAGCAATGGCATGAAAGATTCGCCGGAATATGTATTCCAACTGATGGATGGTCTGAAGTATACCAGCATCAAACGATACATGCTGCCTGATACATTAGGTATATTAAATCCGTTACAGGTTATCGAGTTTATGCGGAAGATGAAGAAACGATATCCTGACAAACACTTCGATTTCCATGCGCACAATGATTACGATTTGGCTGTGAGCAATGTGCTGGCGGCTGTACTGAGTGGGGTGAAAGGATTGCATACCACCATTAACGGATTGGGTGAACGGGCAGGAAATGCACCGTTGGCCAGTGTACAAGCTATTTTGAAAGATCATTTCGAAGCAAGTACCAACATAGACGAAGAACGGTTGAATGAAGTGAGCAGGGTGGTGGAATCGTATTCGGGTATTGTCATTCCAAGCAATAAGCCTATTGTGGGCGAACATGTGTTTACCCAAGTGGCAGGAGTACATGCTGACGGAGACAACAAGAACAACCTGTATTGCAACGACCTGCTGCCCGAACGATTCGGACGCAAGCGTGAATATGCGTTGGGAAAGACCAGTGGGAAAGCCAATATCCGCAAGAACTTGGAAGATTTGGGATTGCAACTCGATGAAGAGTCCATGCGTAAGGTGACGGAACGGATTATCCAGTTGGGCGACAAAAAGGAGCAGGTAACCCAAGAAGATTTGCCCTACATTGTGAGTGATGTACTGAAACACGATGTGAAAGACGAACAAGTGAAACTGAAAAGTTACATTGTGAACTTAGCCTATGGTCTGAAGCCCATGGCAACCGTCAAGGTTGAAATCAATGGACAAGAATATGAGGAGAATTCCAGTGGTGACGGACAATATGATGCCTTTGTGCGTGCCTTGCGAAAGATATATAAGGTCACACTTGGCCGGAAGTTCCCGATGCTGACCAACTATGCCGTAACCATTCCACCGGGTGGACGAACCGATGCGTTTGTGCAAACCACCATCAGTTGGAGTTTTGAAGATAAAGTATTTAGAACTCGTGGTCTTGATGCCGACCAGACAGAAGCCGCCATCAAGGCAACCATGAAAATGT
>CAZFDP010000138.1:0-5453 GCA_964518185.1 uncultured Phocaeicola sp.
TCTACTATCCAAACAAGGCATAGATAGAATTGTTTTCTGATAAGTATTCACTAAAATTATCAGGAACATGAAAAGAAACTATCTGCTAAAAGTCTTGATAGCACTGATAGGAGGACTGCTGTTCGCCTATGGGGCTTATGCACAGCCGATAACCGTGAAAGGAACGGTAAAGGATACGGCAGGAGAGCCGATTATTGGAGCCAATATAGTAGTGAAAGGAACCACTAACGGTACCATTACCGATTTGGATGGCCGCTTTCAGTTAGATGCCAATAAAGGAGACATTATCGTCATCTCGTTTATCGGCTATCAGTCACAGGAATTACCGGCGGCTCCCGTTATGAACGTTGTTTTGAAAGAAGACACGGAACAACTCGACGAGGTTGTGGTCATAGGCTATGGTTCTGTAAAGAAGAACGATTTGAGTGGGTCTGTAGTGGCCATCAAAGCCGAAGATATGAATAAAGGGGCCGTAACTTCTCCACAAGAATTAATTCAAGGAAAGGTCCCTGGATTATATGTATCGGCCGGTGACGGGCAACCGGGTGCCGGGAGTACGTTACGTATTCGTGGAGGGGCTTCTTTGAACGCTTCGAACGACCCGTTGATTGTTATCGATGGAGTTCCGGTATCGGGCGATGCCGCACCTGGTACTCCCAATGCGTTGGCCACCATTAATCCGAACGATATCGAAAGTTTTACGGTTCTGAAAGATGCTTCGGCTACAGCTATCTTTGGTAGTCGTGCCTCGAATGGGGTGATTATTATCACGACCAAAAAGGGGAGTGCAGACCGCATCAAAGTAAACTATGCAGGTACTTTCACCATGAAAGACCCTTATAAACGGGTACAGGTGATGGAAGCGGATGAATTCCGTCGGGTGGTTGCCCGACAATATCCGTTGGGAACGACGTTGGGTGATGCGGCACAAGGTATGATTAACCAATATCCCGAGCAATCTACCAATTGGCAGGATAAGATTTTTCACACAGGATTGGCTACCGACCAGAACATCAGTGTAGCCGGTAAAGTGGGCATTCTGCCTTTCCGTGCTTCGTTGGGTTTCAACGATGAGAAAGGTACACTTCGCACTTCGCATTACAGTCGGTATACCGGTGCCATTAACTTGAGCCCGAAATTCTTTGATGACCATCTGTCTGTTGATGTCAATATAAAGGGGACTATTAACAAAACACGGTTTGCCGAAAGTGGAGCCGTATCGGCTGCGGCTTTTTTCGATCCTACCAAACCGGTATATAATGACAACGGACGCTATAATGGTTACTGGACTTGGGAAACCCTTGTTGATAGGAATGGTGTGACCGAATTCTATCCCAATACCTTGGCAAGTGTGAATCCGCTTGCCATGTTGGAACAGTACAATAACCATGGAACTACCCGTCGTAGCTTGGGAAATCTTCAACTTGATTATAAAGTACATGGTTTGGAAGCACTTCGTGCCAATTTGAATTTAGGATACGATGTATCTAAAAGTACAGGGAGCCGCTTCGATACACCCTATTCACCGCAAGCGGCATTGAATACCACCTTTAAAGACATCGGTCAGGGGGCTACGTGGAATAGCCTTCGAAGAAACTTGTTGTTGGATTTCTATTTGAACTACAATCAGGAATTTGCTTCTATCCATAGCCGTATCGATGCCATGGCCGGTTACTCGTGGCAACATTTCTACAATTCGGACTATGATATCACTAAGTCCAACCCTACAGAAAATGGGATTAAGGAAGGTTGGACATATAATGACACCGAAGGACGTTTTATACAGGATGGTTATCATCGAATACCGAAAGAAAACTATTTGGTTTCTTTCTTCGGTCGGTTGAACTGGCATTTTAAGGACCGTTACTTGCTGACCGCTACCATTCGTAAGGATGGTTCATCACGTTTCAGTGACAATAACCGGTGGGGCGTTTTCCCATCTGTTGCTTTGGCTTGGACCATTTCCGAAGAATCTTGGATGAAAAGTACACGTGATGTGCTTTCCAACTTGAAACTTCGTTTGGGATACGGGATAACCGGTCAGCAGGAAATAGGTGATTATCTGTACATGCCTACCTATTCATTAGGTAGTAATCCTACCGGACAATACCTCGACTCCTATTTGTTGAAACCCAATGGCTATAGCCCCGATTTGAAGTGGGAAGAAACCACGACCTATAATATAGGGTTGGATTTCGGTTTTTTGAATAACCGGATTAGCGGTACGTTAGAGTATTATGAAAAACGTACCAAAGACTTGTTGAACAGTGTCAGTGCTCCGGCCGGTACCAACTTTACCAACATCATTACCGCCAATGTGGGCGAAATGAAGAATCAGGGTGTAGAGTTTAATGTACAGGCTATAGCCATACAGACCAAAGACTTCTCGTGGAATTTGGGCTATAATATAACATGGAACAAGAGTAAGATTACCAAGCTGACCGCTTCTTATAATCCTGATTATCCGGGTATTGCGGCCGGGAATGCTCCTTTTGCTACGGGTACTACTATCCAATATCATCAGGTGGGATATGCCCCTTCTACTTTCTACTTGTACCAACAAGTGTACGATGAGCAAGGAAAACCTATACAGAATGCAGTAGTAGACCGTAATCATGATGGCGAGATAACCCAAGCCGACCAGTACTTTACCGGAAAAAGTCCCATGCCAAAGGTGTTTATGGGATTCAATTCCCAATTCAAATACAAGAACTGGGATTTGGGATTCAATTTGCGTGCCAATTTCGGGAACTACGTGTTCAATGGCTTTGCTGCCGACCATACCACATTGGCGCATTTCAATAATCAAGGATTTATCAGCAACTATTATCGGGATGCAGGGAAGTATGGATTTACGCACATGTCTGAAAACTATCAAAAGACCAGCGACCTTTATTTGGAGAATGCTTCTTTCTTGAAGATGGACAATCTGACGGTGGGCTATTCGTTCGACAAGTTCTTTACCGACAAGATTTCGGGACGTGTGAGTTTCTCCGTGCAGAACGTGTTTACCATTACCAATTATAGCGGTTTGGATCCGGAATGTTCGGCTATCGATTCCAATATTTGGCCACGTCCCAAGACCTTTACCGTTGGATTGAACTTAAACTTTTAACAGATTTCACTACAGATTACAAGGATAGTTCTTTTCGTAAACACTCCCGTTATGTCATTCAGAAGAACGAAGTGACGAAGAATCTGAATACATGAACGAGGATGTACACGAGATTATTCGAGCAAAGCCCTCATCAACACGTCTTCGCTTCGCTCTGAATGACATGACGGGAGTGCTCGTGGACATACACGGATTCTTCGCTTCGCTCAGGATGCAGGGGGAGGAATAGAAAGGAAGAATCATAAATCAAAAAACAACATCATAAATCAGGAATTATGAAAAAGAAATTATACATAACAATAGGTGTGGCGATGGCCCTCACCGCCTGCACCAACGACCTGAATGTAGAACCGCTCGACCCGACGGTGTCTACTGCCAACCGTGTCTATAGCGATCCGGCTAATTATGAAAAGGCTCTGTTCAAAATATATTCTGTGTGGGCCTTGTCGGGACAGGATGGTGCCGGAGGTTCGGACATCTCAGAACTCGATGCCGGTAATACGGTCTTGTTCCGCAGTTGGTTTACCTTGCAGGAACAGACCACCGACGAGATGAAAAACTCTTGGAGCGACCCGTGGTGTCTTGATGTGAACGGTATGACTTGGGGAACTACCAAGAACGAACCGATAGAAGGAGTGTACCAACGATGCATGTTTATTGTGGCACTGACCAACGAGTACTTGAAGAATATTCCCAATGCTCCGGAAACGGTGAATAAAACGCAATTTACTGCCGAGGCACGCTTCTGTAGGGCGTTGGCTTACTATACTTTGTTGGATATGTTCGGTATCCCACCATTCATTACCGAACAGAACTATTCCCTTACTCCGTCACAATTGGAGCGTCCGGCCTTGTTCGAATGGATTGAAAGTGAACTGCTCACCATCCGGGAAGCACTTCCGGCACCCCGACAAGGAACTTATGGACGTGCCGACCGGGCAGCTGTCGATGCCTTGTTGGCAAGGATGTACCTTAATGCCGAAGTTTATACCGGTACTGCCCGATACAGTGATTGTATATCGGCTTGTAATCGTGTAATAACAGGAGGCTATCAATTGGCCGAGAATTATGCCGAACTCTTTATGGCCGATAACGGGCAAAATCCCCTTGCCAATCGGGAAATCATCTTTCCGGTATGTTTTGACGGAAGCACCACCCAATCCTATGGCATGGCAGCCGTCATTCTCGGTTCACGAAGCAGCAGTGAGTTTGCCGAAGTACCGGCAGGCATCGGTGGCGGTTGGGATGGCTTCCGTGGAACTCCTCGGTTGGTACGCATGTTCCAATATCAGGACAATGAGAATCCCCGTGCCGATGAGATACTCGATAAACGGGGTATCTTCTTCGACAAGAACCGAAGTATAGACATTACCACTTCGGTAACAGGTACCTTTACTACCGAAGGGTGGGCTGTTTATAAGTATACCAACCTACAAAGTGACGGGCAACCGGGTAAGAACTCCACGTTTCCCGATACGGATTTCCCCATGTTCCGTTTGGCCGACATCTATTTGATGTATGCCGAAGCTGTGGCTCGTGGAGGGCAGGGAGGTAGTGCAGCAACGGCTGTGGAATATGTCAATGCTCTCCGTCAACGTGCGTATGGTGATAATTTTCATAACATTACGGAAAGTTGGTTGTACGAGAATAACTTGCAAAATATTCTCGATGAACGTTGCCGGGAACTCTATTGGGAGGGAGTCAGACGTACCGACCTTATCCGTTATGGCTTTTATACTTCACCCAATTATCTGTGGACCTTTAAAGGAGGGGTACTTAATGGGGTAGGAGTGGACAGCCGGTATAATGTCTTCCCTATCCCAACCACCGATCTGAGTGTAAACGGGAACTTACATCAGAATGAAGGATATTAACTCTTTTCGTGTCGTGTTATACTGAAATCTCTTTATGTCATCCTGAGCGAAGCGAAGGATCTGAAAACATAAACGTAGATGTATACAGATCCTTCGTCACTCCGTTCCTCAGGATGACAAGAAAGGGAATTTCTCCCCGGATGATATGACGGGAATAGTAACACATATATTCAATGAAAATTAAGAATTAAAAAATAGCATTATGAAAAAAACGATTTTATACCTCATGCTCATCATGCTGACCGCTTGCAACAGCGATTTGGAGAAAGTGCACTACAATGCTTCGGATGCACAGGCTGCTGCCTTGCAACCCATAGCAGACGCTTATGTGCTCGATGCACAGCAAAGCGACCAAACCGCCATCGAGTTTGTATGGAGCAATCCTGTACTTAACTATCCGGCGGCAATCACTACCGACTTGCAGATGGACTTAAGTGGCAAGCAATTTGCAGGAGCCACCACTT
>CAZFDP010000139.1:0-5417 GCA_964518185.1 uncultured Phocaeicola sp.
TTTGCCCAATAAAATACATAATTATGGCACAACCTTTAGCAGAGCGTCTGCGCCCGCGGACACTCGATGATTATATAGGACAGAAACATTTGGTAGGAGAGGGAGCAATTCTCCGCAAAATGATTGATGCCGACCGGATTTCATCCTTTATTCTCTGGGGACCTCCTGGAGTAGGGAAAACTACGCTTGCACAAATCATTGCCCACAAATTAGAAACGCCTTTTTACACGCTAAGTGCGGTTACGAGTGGAGTAAAAGATGTACGTGATGTTATAGAAAAAGCACGAAGCAACCGTTTTTTTTCGCAAGCGAGTCCCATTCTTTTCATCGACGAAATCCACCGTTTCAGTAAGTCACAACAAGACTCTTTGTTAGGGGCTGTAGAAACGGGAGTAGTAACTTTGATAGGTGCTACCACAGAAAATCCATCTTTTGAGGTAATTCGGCCATTGCTTTCGCGTTGCCAATTATATGTATTGAAATCGTTAGAAAAAGAAGACTTGTTAGAACTCCTCCATAACGCCATTGCCAAAGATACATATTTAAAAGAGAAGAATATCGTACTGAATGAAACGGATGCCATGCTTCGCTATTCTGGAGGTGATGCACGCAAGTTACTGAATATATTAGAATTGGTAGTCGAAGCCGACAACGATTCAAAAGAAATAGTCATAACAGATGAAAAAGTAGTGGAACGCTTGCAGCAGAACCCATTGGCTTACGATAAGGATGGAGAAATGCATTATGACATAATATCTGCCTTTATCAAATCCATCCGTGGAAGCGATCCTGACGGAGCCTTATATTGGCTGGCTCGTATGGTGGAAGGTGGGGAAGATCCTGCTTTTATTGCCCGTAGATTGGTAATCTCGGCTTCTGAAGATATCGGATTGGCTAATCCTAATGCTTTGTTGTTAGCCAATGCAGCCTTTGATGCCGTAATGAAATTAGGATGGCCCGAAGGAAGAATCCCATTGGCAGAAGCTACAGTTTATTTGGCAACAAGCCCCAAAAGCAATTCTGCATATGAAGGTATAAATAAAGCATTGGAATTGGTACGTTCTACAGGTAACTTACCTGTTCCGCTACATCTGCGGAATGCACCTACCAAATTGATGAAACAATTGGGGTATGGTAAAGAATATAAGTATGCACATGCTTATGAAGGTCACTTTGTTAAGCAACAATTCCTTCCTGATGCTGTAAAAGATACACGAATTTGGCATCCACAAAACAATGCCCAGGAAACAAAATTAAAAGAACGGATGTTAGGATTATGGGGAGACCGTTTCAATGAATGAATTACACCTTATTATAATATAAAGTACTGAATCTATGAAAATAGTAGTTTTGGACGGTTACGGGTTGAATCCTGGCGATTTATCGTGGGAAGCTATGCAAATATTGGGCGATTTAAAAGTATACGATCGTACTTCAGAGTCAGAATTATATGAGCGTGCTTCGGATGCAGAAGTTTTGATTACCAACAAAACGATAATTTCCGCCAAAGATATGGAAAATTTATCCCAACTAAAATACATTGGGGTATTGGCTACCGGATATAATGTAGTGGATATAGAAGCTGCAAAAAAAAGAAATATTGTCGTAACAAACATACCTGCCTACAGTACACGTTCTGTGGCACAAATGGTATTTGCGCATCTGTTGAATATTACTCAAAGAGTAGGTCATTATGCAGACGAAAATCGAAGAGGACGATGGACAAATAATCCTGATTTCTGTTATTGGGATACTCCTTTGGTTGAACTTGATGGTAAAAAAATGGGGATTATCGGTTTCGGAAATATCGGACAGGCAACTGCTGCTATAGCAATCGCTTTAGGTATGGAAGTGTGTGTATATAGTTCCAAACCACAATTTATGCTGCCACAGGGTATACAACGAATGTCTATAGACGATATATTTCGTGAATGCGATGTGGTAAGCCTACATTGTCCATTAACGGACAAAACCAAAGGACTTGTCAATGCCACACGCTTGAAAACCATGAAGCCATCGGCCATTCTAATCAATACAGGACGAGGACCTTTAATCAATGAACAAGATTTGGCAAATGCCTTAAATAATGGAATCATAGCCGGTGCTGGTTTGGATGTACTTTCTACAGAACCACCCCAAAAAGACAATCCATTGCTTACAGCCAAGAATTGTTTTATAACTCCGCATATAGCATGGGCCACCAAAGAAGCTCGCCTTCGTTTAATGGAAATAGCAGTGAACAATCTTAAAAGTTATATTGCCGGTAATGTAATTAATAATGTAGTGAAATGAATACTGAAGAAAAAATAGAAAAAGCAATAGCCTTATTTAAAGAAGGATATAATTGTTCGCAATCGGTTGTAGCTGCTTTTGCCGAAGAATATGGCTTTACTCGCGAACAAGCTTTGCGCATGTCGGCTTCGTTTGGAGGAGGTATCGGAAGAATGCGCGAAACTTGTGGCGCGGCATGTGGGTTGTTTCTATTGGCTGGATTAGAAACCGGTGCAATCGATGGAACCGATAAAGAAGGAAAAGCGGCCAACTATGCACTTGTGCAAGAATTAGCTGCAGAATTCAAGCATAGAAACGGAGCTTTGAAATGTGCCGAATTGCTTGGATTGGCTAAACATGAACCCGTTGTATCTACTCCCGAAGCACGGACTGCTCAGTATTATGCCAAACGTCCTTGCGTGAAAATGGTAGAAGAAGCGGCCCGAATATGGTGTGAATATCTTAAAAACAGTAAAAAACAATAAAAAGAAAATAAAAAAACAGTTTGAAAAAGAAGTTTTTCTCTTGAAAACATGTTTAATAACATATTTTATTTATCTTTGCAGTCAGAAAAAAACACCAACATTCGCTGGCAAATAGTGAATGTATCTATGTTTAATTAAATAATAGCAGATTTAAAATGTTGAAAGAAAAAGCAGGTGTATTGGCCGGACAAATCTGGGAAGCACTGAACGGTACTGAAGGTTTGACACAAAAGCAAATCAAGAAAGTAGCTAAAATGAAGGCCGACAAGGATTTCTTCCTTGGATTAGGCTGGTTGTTGAGAGAAGACAAGGTTGTTGTCTCTGAAGTGGAAGGTGAAATCTTCGTAAAATTGGCGTAACCAACTTTTTGTAACTGAATAAAAAATGCGTCGGAACATCACTTTGTATGTTGTCCGACGCATTTTTTTTGTATCTTTGCGCCTAAATAAAAAATAGTAAGATGAAACATATCCGAAATTTCTGCATCATTGCACATATTGACCATGGTAAGTCTACATTGGCCGACCGTCTATTGGAGTATACCCAAACCATCAAGGTAACCGAAGGACAGATGTTGGACGACATGGACTTGGAAAAAGAACGTGGCATTACCATCAAGAGTCATGCCATTCAGATGGAATATACTTATAAAGGAGAAAAATATGTTCTCAACTTAATCGACACTCCGGGACACGTCGACTTTTCATACGAAGTTTCCCGTTCCATCGCTGCTTGTGAAGGTGCGTTGTTGGTAGTTGATGCTTCACAAGGTGTACAGGCACAAACCATTTCCAATTTATATATGGCTTTGGAACACGACCTCGAAATCATTCCGATTATGAACAAATGCGATATGGATAGTGCTATGCCCGAGGAAGTAGAGGATGAAATCGTTGATTTGCTTGGATGCAAACGTGAAGAAATAATTCGTGCTTCCGGTAAAACCGGTTTGGGAGTAGAAGAAATTCTCAATGCCGTAGTAGAACGCGTACCACATCCGGTGGGCGATGAAGAGGCACCTTTACAAGCGTTAATCTTCGACTCGGTATTCAATTCGTTCCGAGGTATTATTGCTTACTTCAAAATAGAAAACGGAGTAATCCGGAAGGGGGATAAGGTTAAATTCTTTAATACCGGTAAGGAATACGATGCCGATGAAATCGGGGTACTGAAGATGGATATGATTCCACGCAATGAACTTCGTACTGGCGATGTGGGATATATTATCTCGGGTATCAAAACATCGAAAGAAGTGAAAGTAGGGGATACCATAACCCATATTAATCGACCTTGCGACAAAGCCATTGCCGGATTCGAAGAAGTGAAGCCGATGGTTTTTGCTGGTGTATATCCCATTGAAGCCGAAGATTATGAAAACCTTCGTGCATCGTTGGAAAAATTACAGTTGAATGATGCTTCGCTTACTTTTACCCCCGAATCGTCTGTAGCATTGGGATTCGGTTTCCGTTGCGGATTCTTGGGATTACTCCATATGGAAATCATCCAGGAACGACTTGACCGCGAATTCGATATGAATGTCATTACTACTGTACCTAACGTTTCGTATATGGTATACGACAAGCATGGCGAAGCGAAAGAAGTACACAATCCATCAGGTATGCCGGAAATTACTGCCATTGATCATATCGAAGAACCTTATATCCGGGCATCGGTCATTACTACTACCAATTACATTGGGCCTATCATGACACTCTGTTTGGGTAAGCGTGGTGAATTGGTTAAACAGGAATATATCTCGGGTAACCGTGTAGAAATATTCTATGACATTCCATTGGGCGAAATCGTTATCGACTTCTACGATAAGTTGAAGAGTATCTCGAAAGGGTATGCTTCGTTCGACTATCACATGAACGGATTCCGCCCCTCCAAACTAATCAAACTCGATATCCTGTTAAATGGCGAACCGGTAGATGCGCTTTCAACACTTACCCATGTGGATAATGCCGAAGCTTTTGGTCGCCGAATGTGCGAAAAACTGAAGGAACTGATTCCTCGCCAGCAATTCGATATTGCCATTCAGGCAGCTATCGGAGCTAAAATTATCGCTCGAGAAACCATCAAACAGGTACGTAAAGATGTTACCGCCAAATGTTACGGTGGCGACGTAAGCCGTAAACGTAAGTTGCTCGAAAAGCAAAAGAAGGGTAAGAAACGTATGAAACAAATCGGTAATGTGGAAGTTCCACAAAAGGCATTCCTTGCCGTACTTAAATTAGATTAATAAATAAAAAAAGAGGGATTATCATTAGTTAACCCTCTTTTTTTTATTTTAATCGATGAAAAAAGTAAGTTTTCCGAATAAAATATCATTCAAAACTTTATAGTCTCCGATTATTGCATTATATTTGCACATATTTTGTAATGTAGAGTTTGCAAAAATGGCCGATATAATCAAACATCGTGGTATTGTGGAAAACATAGACGGTTCGCACATCCAAGTACGGATTGTGCAAACATCGGCATGTTCAGCATGCAGCATTAAGGGACATTGCAATGCTTCCGAAAGTAAGGACAAGCTGATAGACGTGTATGACAACAATGCCGCATATTATCATAAAGGGCAGAATGTAATGGTGAATGGCACTACTTCGATGGGTATGCAAGCCGTAATATTGGCTTTTGGCGTACCCTTTCTTGTGT
>CAZFDP010000140.1:0-5309 GCA_964518185.1 uncultured Phocaeicola sp.
ACTTTCGCATTCAACAGACTTTTATGTACTCTATCAGCCATTGAACAAATCCTCCCACTCCATACCAATATTTAAGACGTTAAATTTTTCCGAATAGGCTATGGCATTTTCACTCATCTGGTACCAATCAGCTTCCCTAACCATATAATGCATTTGTTCGGTCAATTGCTCAATATTTTCACTTTCAAAAAAAGTGGCAACACCCTTGTTTCCCAATAATTCGCATGTAACGGGTAAACGGCTGGCAATAATAGGTAATCCGTGAGACATGGCTTCGACTAATACCAAGCCAAACCCTTCCCAACGAGAACTGAGTATGTAAATACTGGCTTCAGAATAATGTTTTTGGATATGGTTAGTAAACGGACAAAGTTTTACGCGATTCTCCAACCCGTTCTCTGCTATCAAAGAACGATACAATGCTTCTTCAGGTCCTTCACCCACTATTTCCAATATCCAGTCACTATTATCCTTGGCAAAACGAGCGAAAGCCTTAATCAGTATATCGAAACCTTTATGGCCATGGGCAAATCTACCGACAGCTAAAAACTTTTTGTATCCCAATTGGCAATGACCTTCCGGAATAACAGTTAACGGGTTGTAGATAACGGTGGTTTCGAGTTGCATATCTCTCTGATAACGATTGAAATCGGCTTGGGAAAGTACCACCACCTTGTCGAGAACTTTCATTCGATAGCTAAAAAAATCCTTCAAATCGGGAAGATAGGGATTTTTCTTTTCAAAAAATGCCTCGAATGAATTGTGCATCCACCCTATCGTCATAGCATGAATATGGGAATGAATGGAAGTGAGATGAAGTGCCAGATAAGCATGCACACCTATCACTACATCGTAATGACCTTCATTGATTTTCCTAATGAGTTTTTTCCGATAAGAAGGCAAAAAGAAACTCTTACCATATAGCCATGAAGTAAACGAGGTGTGAGGCAGTATTTTCTTATATAGCATACTATAAAATTTGCATATAAGATTCTCTATAAGTGAAGATTGTGAGTAATCAATAAAGTCAAACTTTACCTCCGATTGGCTGTAACCGTACATGGTATAATCTTTCCGTAAATCTGTTGTAAGCACAGTTACATCATGGCGTTTGGTAAGTTCCTTGGCAAGCTCAGCCAATACACGCTCCACCCCACCATAACCAAATACAGTATCACAATAGAAGAGAAGTTTCATGGTTTATTATATCTTTCCTGCAAATTTATAAAAGTTTTCGCATATCTGAGCTTTTTTCACTCAATATATTCAATGACTCTTAATTATAGTATATGGGGTGGCGGAAAATTCCCAATGTGAGTTTTGCTCATTCAATTTTTCCTGTTACTTTTTTACAAGGATACCGGTATTTATCTATCTACAGAACGAGAGGGTTTAAAAGTACAATGCGGCATTATACAAAAGTACAGTGCCGCACTATACAATAGTGTAATGCCGCACTGTACTAAAGTGTAGTGCCGCACTATACTTTTGCGTAATGCCGCATTACACTTTTATAATTGCGCTAATTGCTGATAGGACTTTGCGAGTTACGCATTAAAAAATTAACGGTTACTCCAATTTGAATAGTTTTCTTATCCTTTTACCAATTGAATGATTTAAGTTTCGCAAGCTCAACTTTCAGGAGATAAAGGAGTTAAAGGGAGTTATCGCTTCGCTCGTCCTTCGGACAGGGAGTTAAAGGCCAAATGTTTTACCTTGTGTAAACATCCGTCTAAGCTATCGGCTTTATCTCCTTAGGCTCAAAGAGCCGATAACTCCTTTTAACTACCTAACTTTCGCACTTGCGAAAGTTGAATTGAATGATTTTGCAATCACGAGGAGGGAACATTTGCTACATCGCGACAAATCAAATATTATAGTTCTTTATACTTGAAAACATTTCTAACGTTAAACCTTAGAAAAACGTCTCTTCTTATGTAGGTTTTTCCTATTTTTATGTATCTTTGTAACGTGTGTTACTGTAACGGCTGTTACATTATGAAGGAAGGATATGAAATTCTATAATCGAGAAAAGGAGACTGAGGTTCTGAAAACCATAGAAAAAAGGTCGGAGAATTATGCTCAGATGACTGTCATCACAGGTCGTAGGCGGATTGGAAAAACTGCCCTTATCCGACATACGTTTGCAGGGAAGCCCTATATCTATTTCTTTGTGGGAAGAAAAAGTGAGACGCTGTTATGCAGCGAATTATCTACTATTGTACACGAAGAATTGGGCGAAGAAATAGGCATATTCCAATCCATATCCAAATTGTTTTCAGCCTTGATGAATATTTCAGCAAGGAGAAATTTTACGTTAGTCTTTGATGAATTCCAGAACTTTGGCTATGTAAACGATTCTTTCTTTTCGGATATGCAGGATATTTGGGATCGCACCAAGGACAATAGTCGTATAAACCTGATACTTTGTGGTTCGCTCTACTCCATGATGACACGTATCTTTGATGACCGCAAAGAACCTTTGTATGGTAGAGCAACCAATCGCATTAAACTCCTCCCCTTCACCTTGAATACACTCAAGGAAATTATGAATGACTATCACCCTCATTATACTCCCGATGATTTACTTACTTTCTATATGGTTACCGGTGGAGTAGCTAAATATGTGGAGCAGCTTGTCATGCAAAATGCATTCACTAAGGAAGATATCATTCGTTCTGTATTGGGCTATGGTTCTTACTTTATTAACGAAGGTCGTGATGTGCTTTCCGATGAATTCGGTAAAGAATATGGGAATTATTTCTCCGTACTCAGTTCCATAGCTGACGGATATACCAGTAGAGGCGATATAACCAATGCTGTAGGAGTAGAAAGTGGTGGCTATTTGGCAAAGTTAGAGACTGTATACGATTTAATAGAACGTACAAAGCCTTATTTGAGTGCCGAAGGTACACGTAACAACCGTTATTATATCAAGGATAATTTCTTAAATTTCTGGTTCCGTTTTGTCTACAAATACCGTAGTGCCATTGAAATAGGAAATTTGGAATATGTTTATCAGAAAGTTATGGCCGACTATGAAACTTATTCCGGTCACATCCTTGAACGTTATTTCAGACAACGTTATAAAGAAGCCGGCCTTTATAACATTGTGACCAATTATTGGGAGAAAGGTAATGCTAACGAAATCGACCTTATAGCCGTAAACGAGGCTGACCATGAAGTAATTATAGGTGAATGTAAGCGTAATCCAAAGCGAATCAGTTTGAATGTACTGAAAGAAAAAGCGGCCAAGATTCTGGCTAAACAAAAACTTTATACTTTTAGATTTGTAGAACTTTCGCTAGATAATATGTAGCAAGCATAACTGATGAAACTATGAAGGTTGTATATATATATAAATCAATAGCAATGTTGGCCGGAATGGAAAGAATTCTAACCGACAAAATGAATTATTTGTCCGAAGAAGCCAATATGGATATTTATTTGATTACATATGAACAAAGTAATCATCCTTTATCATTTCCACTAAATCACAAAATCAAGCATATCGATTTAGACGTGAAATTTTATACGACCTATGGCCATAATTTAATAAAAAGGATAACAATGTATTTAAATATGCGTTATCTTTTCAAACAACGGTTAAATAAAATATTAACTGATATTAATCCTGACATTATAATTAGTACGACATATTCATATCCAATACTTGATTTGATTATTCATTCATCAAAGACATCTAAGTACATACTTGAGAGTCATGTAGCAAAAGAATCTGTGTTAAAAAGCTTAAATTTTGACAATCCTCTTTTAAAACGAATTTCTCGATTATACGATGCGTATATTCTAAAACATATTAGAAGGTTTGATTATTTAATTACTTTAACTGAAAATGATAAAAAAAGTTGGAGCGAAATACCACAGTCTTTAGTAATTCCTAATTCTATTAAATACAAAACAAACAAAATAGCTCAATTAAATTCACACAAAATAATAAGTGTAGGACGTTTACATGAACAGAAAGGATATGACCTTCTTATTGATGCTTGGTATTTAGTACATCAAAAACATCCTCAATGGGAAATGCATATATATGGAGATGGTTCACAAAAACAAGAACTTGAATCAAAAGTATGTGATTTGAATTTACAAAATTCATTTTTTATTCATAGTTCTACTCCTACTATATTTGATGAATATAGTAAATACTCACTGTATGTGATGAGCTCAAGATATGAAGGCTTTGGTTTGGTGTTAGCGGAAGCTATGAGTTACGGATTACCATGTATCTCTTTTGATTGTCCCAATGGGCCATCTGATATAATCAAACACAAAGAAGATGGTATATTGGTAAAGAATGGAAATGTTAATCAATTGTCTAATTCTATCTGTTATTTAATAGAACATGATGATTTGAGAAAACAAATGGGAGCAAAAGCGCAAAAAAACATCAAGCGCTTTTCTGAAGAACACATTAAACAACAATGGATTGATTTGTTTCATTTATTTATTTCTACGAAATCATGAAAATATTATATCTAACCTATCATGGCTTTTCTGAATGTAGCGGTATAAGTAAAAAAATGAGATACCAAATAAAAGGATTACAAGAACTTGGTCATCAAGTAGACGTTTGTAGCTATGATTTTGACGAAAAGGGTAATCGGGTTCGTAGAATTAATGAGACGATAATCCAAAACTTTGGCAAAGGGAAACTATCAGCATTAAAAGGAAGAACCCAATTTGATAAAATTGCAGAATATGCTATTCGTAATCGAATAGAATTAGTATATGTCCGCTCTTTTCATAATGCCAATCCATTCACTATTAATCTATTTCGTAAACTAATAAATGCAGGAATTAAAATAGTAATGGAAATTCCTACCTACCCTTACGATCAGGAATACAAAGGCTTTCCTTTTATAGCTCGTATGGGGATTAAAATAGACCAACTATACCGTCATCATTTAGCAAAACTTACTGATGCTATTGTAACTTTTACAAATGAAGAAACCATTTTTGGCCAACGGACTATCCGTATATCCAATGGGGTGGATTTCAATCACATTCCTTTACGGAATCCAGTCTGCAAAGAACCACTACATAATCATATACACTTGATAGGAGTAGCTGAAGTACACTATTGGCACGGTTTTGACCGATTGATTGTCGGCATAGGTGAATATTTTAAGTCAGAAGAAAGAATCTTCAAACCACATTTTCATATTGTAGGAGATATAGCCGATTCTGAAATGCACGATTCCATTCATGCTCCGGGTTTTGAAGAGCTCATAAAGAAATATGATATAGCAGATTACATTCATTTCCATGGCTCTATGTATGGT
>CAZFDP010000141.1:0-5285 GCA_964518185.1 uncultured Phocaeicola sp.
TCTGCACTCTTCTCAATTCTCTGAGCTCTTCTTTGCGGTCGTAAAACTTCATAGCGCTTCTTTTTTATGGCCATAAATTTTATGGCGGTAAAATTTGAAGCAAAGATAGACGATTTCGGGTATAATGACAAATATTTTGCTTGATAAATGCGGTATCTTTGAGATAAAACTCGAAGATACTTGCACTCGCGATGATAAATATTCAAACAAGTTTGATATTTCTCGCTCGTTTATCCGTATCTTTGCAACAAAGTTTCACCCTAAATAAAAGACAAGATGAAAAGAACAAACAAATGTATAATCATAGCCATGCTGCTGGGGATGCTTGCATCGTGCGGCTCAGGCTCAAAAAAACAAACGAATATGGAAAACCGTACTTTGGTAAAACTGGAAACAACCTTGGGCGACATCACCGTAGCCCTATATGATGAAACACCGAAACACCGTGACAACTTCATCAAATTAGTGAAGGAAGGGGTATACGATTCTACACTCTTTCACCGCGTAATCAAGCAGTTCATGATTCAGGCCGGAGACCCCGAAAGCAAGAATGCCAACGATACGGCCATGCTGGGAAGCGGGGATGTGGGTTACACCATACCGGCCGAGTTCAACAACAAGTTCTTCCACAAGAGAGGTGTATTAGCCGCTGCCCGTCAGGGCGACCAGGTAAACCCCGAAAAGGCATCGTCGGGTTGCCAGTTCTACATCGTAACCGGGCGCAAATTCCGCGAAGCACAGCTTTTGGACATGGAAGCACAAATGAACGAGCAACGCGAAGGGGCCATCTTCGACAGCTTAGCACAAAAGCACATGAAGGAGATATACAAACTGCGCAAGGCACAGGACAATATGGGACTACTGGAACTGCAAGACAAGCTGGAAGCCGAAGCGCATGAACTCTATAAGAAGGAAGAACCGTTCAAGTTCACTCCCCAACAGATTGCAGCCTACACTACCGTAGGGGGAGCACCACACTTGGATGGAGCCTACACCATCTTTGGCGAAGTGACCAAAGGCATGAGTGTAGTGGAACTTATAGAAGGTGCCAAGACCGGACGTGCCGACCGCCCCGTGCAGAATATACGCATTCTGAAAGCTTCCGTAGTAGAATGATTACCGTAAACAAATACACTTTATCCAACGGCCTGCGGGTGATACATTGGGAGAATCCTTCTACCCAAATGGTGGCACTGAACATACTCTATAATGTAGGAGCATGCGACGAGCACCCCGAGCATACGGGATTTGCACACTTGTTTGAGCACCTGATGTTTGGAGGCTCGGTGAACATTCCCGACTATGACACACATGTACAACGGGCCGGCGGAGAGAACAATGCATGGACAAGCAACGACATAACCAATTACTACATCACCCTACCCCGACAGAATGTAGAGACAGGATTCTGGCTGGAAAGTGACCGGATGCTGTCGCTCGACTTCAACGAACGGAGTCTCGATGTGCAACGGCATGTGGTGATAGAAGAATTCAAACAGCGCCACCTGAACCAGCCCTACGGCGATGTGGGGCACTTGGTGCGGAGCATGGCCTACCAAGTGCATCCTTACCAATGGCCTACCATTGGCAAGGAAATAGTACACATTGAAAATGCCACATTGGACGAAGTGAAGGATTTCTTCTTCCGCCATTATGCACCCAACAATGCCATATTGGCGGTAACGGGAAACATCAGCTTCAAGGAAACGGTGATGTATGCCGAGAAATGGTTCGGCCCTATTCCCAAAAGGGAAGTGCCTCTGCGCAATCTGCCTCAAGAGCCGAAACAGACGGAAGAACGACGAATGGAGGTAGAACGGAACGTACCCATGGATGCCATCTACATGGCTTTCCATAAGTGCGACCGACTGCATCCCGACTATCATGTGCACGACATGATGAGCGACTTACTGAGCAACGGAAACTCCAGTAGGTTTATCCGCCATCTGGTACAGGAAAAGCAACTCTTCAGTCAGATAGATGCATACATATCGGGAAGTATAGAAGCTGGTACCTTCCACATCAACGGAAGGCCTTCGCCAGGCATTTCCCTGGAAGAAGCCGAAGCAGCCATTTGGCAGGAACTGGAAGCCATGAAGACGGAAACAGTACCCGAAGAGGAGCTGGAAAAGGTAAAAAACCGATACGAGAGCGAACAGATATTCGGGAACATCAATTACCTAAATGTAGCTACCAACTTAGCATTCTATGAACTGATAGGGAAAGCCGAAGACATAAATGATGAGGTAAAGAAATATCGTATGGTTAGTGCCAGCGACATTCAAAGGGTGGCACGCGAAACATTCGTCCGCGAAAATTGTTGCACTTTGTATTATAAAGCCAAAGAATGAACGTAAGCACATATATTCCCCATTATAAAGCCTTGTGGAAGCTGGGTATCCCTATCGTCATCGGACAGATAGGGATGATTGTCTTAGGCTTTGCCGATACGTTGATGATAGGCCATTACGGTACCGGTGAACTGGCAGCAGCAAGCTTTGTGAACAATATGTTCAATCTGGTCATCATCTTTGCGACCGGCTTTTCGTACGGACTTACTCCAATAGTGGGTGCTCTTTTCGGAGGCAATGACAAACTGGGTGTAGGACGCACGCTGAAGAACAGTTTGGCGACCAACGGATGCGTGGCAGTGCTACTTACCCTGCTGATGTTCCTGCTTTACCTGAACCTGCACCGATTGGGACAGCCCGAAGAGCTTCTACCTTTGATACGCCCCTACTTTATAGTGCTGCTTATTTCATTGGTATTTGTCCTGCTGTTCAATGCCTTCAAACAGTTTGCCGATGGCATTACAGATACAAGCACCCCCATGTGGCTGCTATTAGGGGGGAATGTGGTAAACATAATCGGGAACTGGGCTTTGATTTACGGCCACTTCAGCATGCCCGAATGGGGCTTGTTGGGTGCAGGCATCTCTACCCTCTTCTCGCGTATACTGATGTTAGTTGTGTTTGTCCTTATCTTCTTCAAGGCAAAGCGCTATCGGATTTATAAGGAAGGATTTATCGGAGGAAGCATCAACAAGAGCGACTTCAAGAGACTGAACAAGTTGGGATGGCCGGTAGGCTTACAGATGGGAATGGAAACAGCATCGTTCAGTCTGGCTACCATCATGGTGGGATGGTTAGGCACCATCGAACTGGCGGCACACCAGGTGATGCTCACCATCAGCCAATTAGGATTCATGATGTATTATGGCATGGCAGCTGCCGTAGCGGTAAGGGTTAGCAACTTCAAGGGACAAAACGATGTAAAGAATATCCGGCGGTCGGCCAATGCGGGTTTCCACTGGATATTGTTTATGGCTGTGGTAGTATCGGTTCCTCTCTTCTTGTTGAAAAACGAAATAGGCAGTTGGTTTACCGAAAACATGGAGGTAACACAGATGGTGGCCAGCCTGGTGATTCCTTTCATCATTTACCAATTTGGAGACGGCTTACAATGCGACTTCTCGAATGCATTGCGTGGTATTGCCGATGTGAAGCCGGTGATGACCATAGCCTTCATAGCCTACTTCCTCATTTCCCTGCCTGCCGGATATTTCTTCGGTTTTATACTCGATTGGGGACTGATAGGGGTATGGATGTCGTTCCCCTTCGGGCTGACCAGTGCCGGATTGATGTTCTACTTCCGTTTCCGTTCGCAAACAGTTCCCCAATGTCATCCTGAGCATTAGCGAAGGATCTGCATACATCCACTATTTTTTAGGCACGGATTACACGGATTAACACGATTTTTAGTGTATGTTTACATTAAATTTATCCGTGAAATCCGTGTAATCCGTGCCTAAAATACATTTATGGTACAGCATCATCTATCCATTTCAAAGCCGTTCCATAAGTTACCCGAAGGTAAAGGGGCTATCAAATCTATTTCCTGCTTCGACACCGGATGAATGAACTGCACCCTGCGTGCATGCAGACAGATGCTTCCATCGGGATTGGAACGGGGAGAGCCGTATTTCAAGTCTCCCTTGATGGGACATCCCATCTTGGCCAACTGGCACCGTATCTGGTGATGACGCCCCGTCTTCAAATCGACTTCCAGCAAATGATAATTCTGCGAATGGCCTATCAGTTTGTAATGGAGAATGGCCTTCTTGGCACCAGCTTTCTCCTTATCGTATGCGTATGACTTGTTCTGTTTCTCGTTACGCACCAACCAGTGTTCCAGTTCGCCTTCCAATTCGCGGGGGCGTTCCTTTACAATGGCCCAATAGGTTTTCTTCACATCGCCGGTACGGAACATCTCATTGAGGCGTGCCAATGCCTTACTGGTCTTGGCAAACACCACCAATCCGCTTACGGGGCGGTCGAGACGATGTGTCACCCCAATAAAGACATTGCCGGGCTTATTGTACTTCTCCTTCAGATACTGTTGTACCATTTCTGAAAGAGGAACATCGCCCGTCTTGTCGCCCTGTACGATTTCCGAAGCAGTCTTGTTGACGACAATGATATGATTATCTTCGTAAACGACTTTCATGCCGTATTACATGTTCATACCACCATCTACCTGGATAACCTGACCTGTTACATAAGATGACATGTCAGATGCCAAGAATGTAGCGATATCGGCCACATCTTCCGGAGTACCACCACGACGGAGAGGTATTCTCTTAGCCCATTCTGCCTTCACTTCATCGCTCAGCTGGTTAGTCATTTCGGTAATGATAAAGCCCGGAGCAATGGCATTGGCACGAACACCACGAGAGCCCAATTCCTGAGCGATAGACTTGGCCAAACCAATCATACCAGCCTTGGAGGCTGAGTAGTTACACTGACCGGCATTACCATGTACACCCACTACAGAAGCCATGTTGATGATGCTTCCGCTCTTTTGACGCATCATAATCGGAGTACAAGCATGGATGAAGTTGAAAGCCGACTTCAAGTTTACGGCAATCACAGCATCCCACTGAGCTTCGCTCATACGCATCATCAAGCCGTCCTTGGTGATACCTGCATTGTTTACCAGAATATCTACAGAACCGAATTCTTCCTTAATTTGGTTTACTACCTTTTCTGTATCTTCAAAGTTGGCTGCATTCGAAGCATAACCCTTTGCCTTTACGCCAAAAGCAGCGATTTCCTTTTCTGTATTCAAACCGTTTTCGTCAATTACCAAGTCTGTAAAAGCAACGTTTGCGCCTTCGGCAGCAAACTTCAAGGCGATTGCCTTACCAATACCACGGGCGGCACCTGTAACAATCGCAGTCTTACCTGTTAATAATCCCATAATCTACTCTTTATTTATTGAATGAA
>CAZFDP010000142.1:0-5204 GCA_964518185.1 uncultured Phocaeicola sp.
TGCAAGGTCAATTACCGGGTGTATCTGTAACATCTCAGGACGGTCGTCCAGGTGCAAGTATGTCTATTCGTGTTCGTGGGGGTGGTTCTATTACTCAGAGCAATGATCCTTTGTTTATTGTAGACGGAGTACAAGTAAGCAGCCTCGATGATATTCCTGCGGATAATATCGAAAGCATAGACGTTTTGAAGGATGCTGCTTCTACTGCCATCTATGGTGCCCGTGGTGCAAACGGTGTAATCTTGGTAACGACCAAAGGCGGTAGTGAAGGTAAGGTGACCGTAAAATATAATATGTACTATCAGATTAAGGAAAATCCGAAATTGTTGGAAACCATGAATGCTTATGACCACGTCTATACTACTTGGGCTTATGCAACAGCTTATGGCGAATCATACGGTGATGGTGTTGCTGAATATTATGGTTTGGGTTCTAAGTACGGAAATAATTTAGATAAGTACAAGAATGTAACTGCTCATAATTATATTAACGATTTAATGCAGACCGCTTCTACATGGAATCATGACTTATCATTAAGTGGCGGTAATAACAAGACCAAATACTATGCTTCTTTAAACTACATGGATGATGAAGGTATCCGTGTGATGTCTGGTTTTAAACGTTGGGGTGGTAACTTCAAGTTGACACAACAAATTAATAAAAAAATAACTGCTGATTTTGACTTGCGTTATTCTGAAACTGAATTGTATGGTTCTGGTTTTAGCAATGCTACTTCTGCATATCAATATAGACCCATTGATGAACCTTATGGAACTGGTGAATTTGGTTTGATGGGTAATGGTAGTGGTAATGTAGATACAGTGAATAGCCCTATGAATGTTTTGGATAACAGCAATTATGTTAAGAATAACTATCGCATTCGTGGTAGAGGAGCTTTAACATGGAATGTTGTCAAGGGATTGACAGCTAAGACCGAATTGTCTTTGAACCGTAATTGGAGCGAAACAAAGACTTGGAATCATGCCCTGACCGAAAATGATTATAGCAATGCTAAATTGAATAAGGGTGATGGATATGGTGTACGTTGGGCAACTACATTAAATTATGAAATACAAGGTTTGGGGGAAGATCACAACTTGTCGTTCTTAGCCGGTAATGAAGTGATGTCTTCCAAGTCAAATTCTTCGGAGATATATGGTTATGGTTATCCGGAAGAATTTGATATGAATGATGCATTTGGTATGATTAATATGACTACTCCTTCTTTGGGTAAAGACTACTTTACTGCCAGTATTGGAACGCCTACTCGTACATTGTCTTGGTTTGGTCGTGCCAACTATTCTTACAAAGGTAAGTATTTGTTGACTGCAACATTCCGTGCCGACGGTTCTTCCAAATTTGCTACAAACAATCAATGGGGGTATTTCCCAGCTGCAGCTGCTGCATGGCGCATTTCGGATGAAGCGTTTATGGAAGATACCCGTGAATGGTTGGACAATTTGAAGCTCCGTTTATCATACGGTACTTCTGGTGCTGATAATATTAGTTCTTCTTTGTGGAAAGAAACTTGGGGAACCGTTCAGAGAACTATTGATGGTGAAAAAGTGACGACTTATGTTCCTGGTGAAATGAAGGCTAATCCGGACTTAAAATGGGAAACTACTATCTCACGTAATATTGGTTTGGATTTCGGATTCTGGAACAACCGCTTGCGTGGTAGCTTGGATTTCTATTTTAATACAACCAAAGACATCTTGATGAAGGTACCTACAGATCCTTCTTCTGGTTACAGTTATCAAGTTCAAAATGTAGGTGAAACCTCTAACAAAGGTATTGAATTGGCTTTGGGCGCTGACCTCGTTCGCTCTAAGGACTTCAACTTATCTCTTAATTTGACTTATAATTATAACAAAAACAATGTTGAGAAATTGTTGGAAGGTGTGCAAGCTGACACTAATACGGGTTGGGGCTCTACTATGCGTAAACCTGCTTATGACTATATTATCAGAGAGGGTATGCCGGTTGGTACTATTCAAGGTTTCAAGGCAGTCGGTTTCTATACTGTGGATGATTTTGATTACAGGGACGGAAAATATTATTTGAAGGATGGTGTTCCCGATAATACATTGGTAAACTATCCGAATGGGGTAAATGTGTTGGCTCCTGATGGCCAAATGGCTATTCCTGGTGCAGTGAAGTTTGCCGACATCAACGATGACAAGGTAGTGGATGCCAGTGATGCAACTGTTATCGGTGAATGTATGCCGAAACATACCGGTGGCTTCACTTTCAGTGGCAACTGGAAATCGATTGACTTCTCTGCAGGTTTTACTTATCAGATTGGTGGTGATATATACAATGCCAATGCTATGCATTCACTGATGGGTAATAAAGACACTTCATTCGGTCAGAATCGTCTGGCTTTCATTGCCGATACCTATAAATATTATGATATAGATGCTAATGGAGATTTGGTATTGGTAAACGAACCTGCCGCTTTGGCTAAATTGAATGAAAATACTAAATATGCAACATTCTTCTGTGAATACGGCTTGACTACTTCTGAATTTATTGAAGATGCTTCTTACTTGCGCTTGAATACATTGACGATAGGCTATACTTTCCCAAAGAATTGGATTAAGAAGGTGGGTGTTCAAAATGCACGTATTTACTTTACAGGTAACAATCTGTTCTGCTTGGACGGTTATTCTGGTCTTGACCCGGATGTAAATACCGGTAAAGATGGTAGTAATGGTTTCCCGACACCAAGTTATGACTATCAATCTTATCCAAAGGCAAGAACTTATACATTCGGTGTTAACTTAACATTCTAAGAAAGGAGAAAATCAACATGAAGAAGATATTATATTCAACCCTTTTAGTTGCGGGTTTGCTTGCAGGTACTTCTTGCGAAGACTATTTGGATGTCAACTCGCCATCAGTAGTAGATGCAGATTTTGTATTCTCAAACTCTACTACAACCCGTGCAGCTCTTACTGGCGGTTACTATGATTGGAGAACAGTAGCCAATGGTCATGCTTTTGGCGATGGACTTTATTATGCTTTGGATGCTCCAGGTTCGGATATTGAACGTCATCCGGAAGCATATAGCAACCAATTACCACGTCATATCCCAGAATCGTTTTATGAAAATGGTACAGCTATGGGTGACTATTATCCAGATACTTATTTGTCTTATTTTAAGGATGATAGTAGTAATGCCTATAACTTGTTGTTCGGAGTAGTTGGTAAAGCTAATGCAGTGATTACTGCTATGGAAAATGCTGCTAATTTTGAAGAAATAGTAAATACAACCGAACCGACGACTTTAAGCCAAATGTATGGTGAAGCTGTAGCTTTGAAAGCAACAATCTATAGGGAAATGATTAAGTATTATGGTGATGTACCTTACGTAGAACACTTTGGTGAAGTTGCTACAGGATTGTCTCCTCGTGACTCTATTTATGACGTGTTGATAGCCAAATTGGAGGCTGTTGAAAACTTGATGTTCCCTATTGGTTCAATCCCGGGTATTGAAGCCGCCAATAAGAGTTATTTCTCTAAAACATACGTTCAGGCTATGATTGGCCGTATGTGTTTGGAAGCCGGTGGTTATCAGACTCGTCGCGATGACATCAAACCGGTAGACGGAAACGGCAATCCGTTGACTATCGAAACAAAAGGACAAGCACACAACGGTGCCACATATGGCCGCCGTTCTGATTGGAAAAACCTTTATACAAAGGCTAAAGGAGCTTACGAACGTTTGTTGGCAAACTCGGGTAATGCCGTATTCCATTTGACTGATCCGCGTAGTGCTGACAACGGTCGTGTCTTTGGTAATCCTTATCAATATTTCTTCCAACAAATGCACGATGGGGATGCAGTGTATGCTGATGAATCTATCTATGAATATCCTCAGCAACAGGGAAGTGACAGTGATGCTCGTTCTTATGCTCATGGTCGCCCTTGTACCGGTTCAAACAACCAATATCCGAATAAGGCTTATGGACAAACTCGTATTAACCCGGCTTATTATTATGGATACTTTGATCCGAATGACATGCGTCGTGATGTAGCCGTTACTATAACTGGTAGTGTAGGTGCAAGTGGTGTGGAACAATTATTGATATTTACACCAGGTGCTCAGGCCAAGGGTGGTGGCCCAGCTCTAAACAAGTGGGACGAAAACCGTCAGAAAAACGTATGGATCCCTAACCAACGACGTTCAGGTATCAACGGCCCATACATGCGTATGGCTGAAGTTTACTTAGGCTATGCTGAAGTTTGTGCCACTTTGGGCGATGATGTTACCGCCAAGCAATATTTGAAGACAGTTCGTGAACGTTCATTCCCTGAAGGTAAGGCCAATACAGATGCTTTCATTACTAAATGTGGTAGTATGTTGGATGCTGTTATTGAAGAACGTGGTTTTGAATATGCAGGTGAAGGCGACCGTCGTTTCACTTTGATTCGTACCGGTAAGTTGGCCGACCGTATCCAAAAGATTAAAGAGCTTACTGCTGATATGATGGATGGTTTGGAAGCTAATGGTTATTACGAATTTGAAAATGGAAACGTTATTTCTTCTTATATTTGGACTAAGAGTGTGGATGCCAAATCTATATATGGTTATCGTTTGACGACTCAATGTCCGGAAGATAAGAAAGACGATCCTGTATTGTTCCCGGGATGGCGAGGTCAGAATGATGCTTGGGAATCATACGGATTGGATTATAAGACAGACAAACCACTTACCAACTTGGCTATCAAGGGTGTGTTTACTCCGGTTTCAGCAGAAGAAGCTACAGCATTGGAAGCTGACGGTTATTCAAAGGTTGATTGGGGAAAGACTTTGCTTAAGAACCGTACAGAATATGATGACAACCTCTTCAAAGGTTTCGGTTCCGGCAATTATGACAAGGCTCCAATTTATTTCGTAGCACTTCCACCTAACACCATCGGTGCAGGTTACACTAATGGTTATGGATTCGAATAATTCATACGCTATAAGTTTACATAAAAGAGCCGTGGGGATTCCCCACGGCTCTTTTATGATATAAGTGAAATGAAAAAAATAACCTGCATCAGTCGTGTCATTTTTCGGACGAAGTCCTCAACAACTCGTCTGAGCGAAGCGAAGAATCTGTATGCATACACGTGGATGTAATCAGATCCTTCACTGCGTTCAGGATGACACTACTAAACTGATGCAACTTATTTTTTACACGTTACTAAATATT
>CAZFDP010000143.1:0-5188 GCA_964518185.1 uncultured Phocaeicola sp.
TCTATCTCCTCCGTGTAGAAAACAACAAACTCTGCCGCACGGTGAAGGTGATGGTGAAACAGTGACAAGTGACGAGCTACGAGTGAGGGAGACCGGGATGCCTGTATCTCTCACTCGTATAAAGGTAAAGGATATTATTAATGTATAGATAATCAGGTATGAAAATAGTATTGTATTTCATCCCATTATTAGTATGATGATACGTGGATATAACAAGGATTTATTTAGAAACAGTGTTAAATTTGCTTTTATGAAGAAACTCATATTTTCGGTTTTACAGATGTTTTTATCTGTCACATTAATGTTTGCAGATAATTTCAAAAACGTACTATACCAAAACGACAACTTGCCTACAGCGATTTATCAGTCCGATTCTTATCCATGGAAAGTGGGTAATGGTTATGTTGCAAGTTCTAACTATTCCGCTTCCAACTACAGTCAGTATTATCACGATTCTCATTCTACCTCATGGTTTGAAGCTGAAATTTATGCGGGAGAAGATTCTGCTTTGGTCAGTTTTGAGTACCAAGTTGACTATTATTATGAAGGTGGTAATGGATGGGGTGGCGGATGGACCTATGGGAATTTGTATTTCAAGATTGACGGAGTTGAATATCTGCGATGTAGCAAGACTGCAGAATGGGGTGAAAGTCCGTCTTGGATGAAAGCCGAGTTTAAAGTAGCCAAAGGATACCATGTATTGAGATGGGAGTTTAAAATGGGCGATGTTGCAGGCATGCAAACGGGTTCTGAAATAGCAAAAGTACGTAATTTGGACATAGACAAGAATAATGTTGACAACGGCTTTCTCGTATTGAATAAAAAGACAATCAACTTCAAAAACAAAGAAGCAGGTAGCTCCACATTGGATACTTTAGAGCTGCATAATATCGGTACAAAAGACATACATATCACATATATTGATGGCCCTTCTGCCCCATACAGAATTATTGGAGAGGTTTCAAATTTTGCCATACCTGCAGGCGGGAAAAAGAATATTGTCGTATCATACACACCCATTGATGAAGGTTACTGGGAACAATATCTTGATGTGGAAAGTACACAAGGCATACAATCTGTAAAAATAAAAGGATTGTGCCATAACGGCTATGTAGTAGATAATCCTACCCCAGGCCAATTGGAATATGTGGTTACAAACAAGAAATGTGACAGTCTAACGATTATAGGTACATTGAATGGTAACGACCAGAATTTTCTACATAAATTAAAGAATTTGAAATACTTGAATTTACTTGCCACCGACATAGAGATTATCCAGAATGGAGGTGTGGGAAACTTGGACGGATTGGAGGAATTGCTTCTACCTTCCACATGGAAATATATAGACTATTATATGTGGCAAACTCTCTCTTGGAACTCTGAAACTAAGCAAGACGAGTATCTTAAATTGATATCTGTAACGACTTTGGCTACAGAACCGCCTACTGTCAGACACTATGAGGGAGAAGACGGTTCTTTCAAAGGTATTAAAGAAGGGACTCTTTTATATGTTCCGGTAGCATCCTTATCAACCTATTCCGATTCGGAACAATGGAGCAGGTTTACCATTTTACCGATAACTGAAGAGTTGAAAACATTGAAAGTCGTTCTGCCACAGAATGAAGATTACAAGAATATGATTCTTGAATTGGAAAACACTAAAAACGGTCAAAAACAACGTTTTGTGATTACAGACAAGAACACATACACATTCAAAGGACTACAAACGAAGTACTCTTACAATGTCATCATGAGGACTCCGGAGGGAGTAGAACTTGGATCTATTAAAAACATTCTGCTAGAGGAAGAACACAAAGAAGTAAGATTTTCCAAACTACTTCCGCTTGGAAAAGCGTCACTATCCGTGTTGCTACTTCCTGACAGTACGGATGTAACTGATAAAGTGCAAGTAAATTGGTATAATAGTCAAGGGGAATTTCTAAAACAAGGAAACAAATTAGATGGATTGGTAGCAGGAACACAAATTCTATACAAGATTACACTTCCCGAGGAATTGGGTACACAATACGCTTTCCCAAAAGACTCTTCATACACTGTTACGGATGGAGAGAATAACATCACACTGCAGTTGCAACCGATAGAAAAGATAGCAGTCAGTGGTATCGTAAAAGATTCCATTACCGGAAAAATATTACCGAATGCTTATATTTATCTCCGACAACTTTTGAATGGGAAATATACAGTTTCATCAACAAACCGATCGGATGAAAAAGGATATTTTGCAATGGAGCTCTATAAAGATTCAACCGTAGTGACCGTTTCAGCCTCAAACTATATCAGCAAAAAAATTACTGAAGCCAGAGAATCGTATGGAGACATTTATTTAAAACCCATAACAGGAGCCGTAATAACTACCTCTTTTACTTACACGGCAAGCCGACAAGGAAATGATGACACAACGGAAGTGCAAGACTGGTATGATGATACAGACAACATAAGTTACTCTATTTACAACGAAACAACGGGTAAGAGTATCAAGGATTTCAACGTGCAATATCCGAATATCGTCCTGTTGGATGAAACCAACATTGGTGACAGTCTGACCATAACAGTTTCTTGTAAAAAGAATTCCTTCAGAACTATAACCACCGGAACAACTATCGGTGCTGACAATCTGGCAAATATACAAATAGACATCATGCAATTGGGTGGTATTTCCGCTTCATTCAGAACAACAGAAAACAACTCTGTTGAAGGAGTTCTGTATGATGCTGACGGACATTTTGTAAGTAAACAAACTTACAAGAATGCCAGACTTGAACTTGATGAACTACAGGATGGAGATTATATACTTGTTACTATGGGAGGAAGTGACCTGTACAACTCTGTGTATAATTTTAGCGAACTGACCGCCATTGGATTGATTGAGAATGTCTATTATCTGACAGACAGTATTCATGTACAAAGTGGCAGATATTCATTTGTAGAGAACGAAGAGGTACCCCTATTGGATGAAAGCAAACTCTACTATACGGGACAAAATACAGTCTTTTCAGTGAACAAAAGTAGCATCATCGTCGGTAATTACCTGACATTGGAAAGCCGTCTGGACTTCAAAGAGGATTATATCAATGAGGTTGATAATATTTATATGATATATGACATTCCAAAGTCTGCTTCATTTGTAGAAAATTCTGTAATGGTCGGTAATAAGACGATGAATTATACCATAGAAGAGAATCGATTGACAGTCCCTGTCAGCAATAATAAAGAAAGAGTACGTTTCTGCATCATTCCCATACAAAACGGAACGTTCTCGCCCAATGCTTTCGTTCAATTTGACATTGCAGGAAACACGCAAAAGCAACCAATAGGCAACGCGACTTATACGGCAACCGGATTTTCTATCAATGTACCTAAAACTATTACAAAAACTGAAGTTCCGATAACAGGTAAGGCTATCGGTAAATCCAAGATTGAAATCTATGCCAACGATTTGCTGATAGGTGAGACCACCTCTTCAGCCAATGGTTCATGGAGCACCACTTGTCTATTGAACAAGCCATACAATCTGTCCACTTACAAGATTTATGCTCAGGCAACAACTCCTCAAGGTGTGAAACTGCTTTCAGAAACCAAAGAATGTATGTATGACAGGAATGCAGTACAGGTTTCAAAGGTTACGATGTATCATGATACATATAAGTCTGTATTTAACTTTATGAATCCTTCTTCCAAACCTAACCAATGGACTGTATATTATCCCAAGAAGGTGTTTACTTATACAGTAGAATTCACCAATAATTCTCCAGAGGTAGTTTCTAATGTGGTTCTTTATATACATGCTGCCAATGGTCAAATTGTTCCTTTAAAGCCAACTTATGATGAAAAGAAAAATTTATGGGTTGCAGATCTGGACATGGGAAATCGTGCGGATAGCTATTACCCTGTAAATGTAAGTGTGGATTTTGATATACAATCACCAATTCTGTTTGATAGGGATGATTTTGAAGGCAAATATAATGATATAGAGAATAAACGGCAATATTATTTGGAAATATCGGACTCCATTAATTCAATCAACAGCGAAATCGTCACATTGGAAGAGAATATAAAATCGGACAGCCTCTTTTTCGCTGATATTTTATTGCAAATTAACAATGATAATATCAATACACAAAGTGTTGACAGCTTGCTGATATTGTATTTGAATCAAATGTCAGATACTGTGTACGATACTGAAATATTACAAGTTTCTATTCCTGAAAATGTAGAAAAAGCATATGTGGACAGTATATTACATGTGTGTGACATACTGTTGAATGATGAAGAAAATAAAGAGTATAACCTTGACTCTGTTGATGTTTTATTAGGTAATGTCGATGCCTTGCTGAACGAATCAGAGTTTGATACAGAGTCGTCATTATCCACATCACTTAATGATACGATTGTATTTGATACAGATGAAGGACAAATTTTTATTTACACAATACCTCTGAAAAAGTTTAATCCTTCAGCCTTTGTATTTGGTGATACGATAAGAATGCCAATGACTGATGGTTCAACTTCCACTTTATTTGTTTCTGATTCAGACGACATCGTTATTATTGACAGTTTAAAGTCCTCAGTCTGGATTATGGATATGCCACAGTTAATATCCGGAGCAAGAAGTCTGTCAACGCGTGTTACATCGAAGAATTTCCTAACAGCGATGAAAGATGCAGCTTCCGAAATAGGCGTTCTGGCTGAATCTATTGTTACAAACATTATCACCCCTTGGGTTTCAAAAGCTCAACAAGAATTGGCAAATTACAAAAAAGCTCAAGATTATCTATTATCAGAAAATGCGATTCTTTGTGGACAAAGTGCAGGGAAGCACATGAAAATAATAGAATTGGAAAAGCAAATCAAAGTACTAACCAGTAAGGAGATGCTGTCTGTTGATGAATATCTTGATATTGTTGACAAAGATAAAATAATTATGCAGCTAAAGGCTGAGCGTAATAAAGTCCTTGGTGAAATAGCAATTATTGATAGACAAGTAGCCCAAATAAATGTACGTCTCAATGGAATAAGAGCTAAGATTATAGGTGTCACGAATGTAATGAGTACTATTTATGATATTTGGCAAATAGTAGATGGCCTAAGAAATACGATTATTTACATCAACGACGCTATTTCTGATTTTAGGAAATGGCATGAACTGATTAATCAAATTGAACCATGT
>CAZFDP010000144.1:0-5145 GCA_964518185.1 uncultured Phocaeicola sp.
AAAGAAGTTTCACATTAAAAATTGACGGATATGAAAAAGATGACTACTATTTGGATGATGATTGTCATGTTAGGCATAAGCATCCCGGTAATGGGTGCAATGAGCATCAGTAAGATGAGACAAGCGCACGGTTCCTTACCGATAAGATGACGTACGAATTAGGACTTTCCATGATTCAATACGATGACATTTACGAAGTGAACTACGATTTTCTGAACAATGTGCGTTACCTGATGGACGATGTAGTAAGAGGCAACGGATATGCCGTAAACCGTTATTACGAATTCTTGGATTATCGTAACGATGATTTACGCTGGATTCTTTCTGATTCTCAATACCACCGCTTTATGACTACAGATTACTTCTATCGTCCTATCTATACCACTCCTACCAACTGGTTGTTCCGCATCCACAAGGTGTATACAAACATCAAACATTTCTTCTACGACAAGCCCAAGCATTACAAGAGCTATAAGGGAGAACACTTCCGTAGCCACTTCAATAATGTGAGTTTTTACAAGAACCACCGCAAGGATGTCTACAATCACAAGGTATTTCAAGGATCTACTAAGGTAGACCGCAAACCGGCCGTACAAAAGCCTGCAAACACCAAATGATACGAAAAGAAGAATACTACAAAAGCTCCTGATTACAACAAGAATAAAAGAACAGAACAAACTCAAAAAGCTAAAGTAGAAAAGAAAAACAAAGTTACTGCTACTCAACGTACTGAAGTAAAGAAAGAAACCAAGCGTACCGAAGTGAAAAGCAATACCAAGCGTACCGTTAGCATGGGAAAGACTTCTACCCGTTCTTCGGAAAGCAGAAAAGCTACCAATCGAGGAAGCAGATAATACGGGAAAGGGAACTATTACCGGTTGACACAAAATGGCATCCTGAGCGAAGCGAAGGATCTGAGTACATCAACGCAAATGTATTCAAATCCTTCGTCACTTTGTTCCTCTGGATGACAAATAAAAGAAACGTCTTCCTACAAAGAAAGGAAAGAATTATACCAAACGGATGCCCCCCTCTTCGAGCACCACAAGCCGACGTTTATACAAATCGCCTACGGCTTTCTTAAAAACCTTCTTACTTACTCCAAAGGTGGCATAAATATCTTCGGCATCGCTCTTGTCGTTCAGAGTAGTATAGCCATCGTGTTCTTTAATATATTCTAACAGCGTATCTACAAAGCTATCTATTTTCTTAGCTCCTCCCTTGTGGGTGGTAAGGTCTATTTTCCCATCGGGACGTACTTGTTTCACGAATGCCTGTAGCTTCATACCCGGTTCCAACATTTGGAATACCTCGTTCCGATAAAGCAATCCGCTAAATCGGTTTTCTACAATCACCTTATACCCCAAATCGGTTCTTTGCCATGCCATAACATCCACTTCATCGCCCACCTGATAGGGAGGCATTTCTTTCGACAGATAGCGTTCCACTTTGGCCGATGCCATAATGCGGTAACTCTCTTCGTCTACATGTGCATGCACCACATACCGATGACCTTTTTGCATTTTCATCTTCTGTTCGCGGAAAGGCACGAAGAGGTCTTTCATCAGTCCCCAATCCATGAATGCACCGTATTCGTTCACCCACGCCACTTCCAGGCAAGCAAATTCACCCACTTGCACCAAGGGCTGTAGGGTGGTGGCTACCAATCGTTCTTCATTATCCAGATAGATGAATACATTCAGTATATCACCCGGTTTGCACCCTTCGGGCACATAACGGGTAGGCAACAAGATTTCGCCTTCTTCTCCCCCATTCAGATAGATACCAAAATCTACCCTTTTCACCACTTCCAGTTGGTTATATTTTCCTAATTCTATACTCATTCCTTTTAATTTTTTGTCAAAGATAGTGTTTTTCGTTATCTTTATGCGTTATTTAAGGAGAAATCCTTTATCCATTCACTTTTATAGGAGGAAAACCGTATGAAAACCGTTGTACTTACCACATTCAACAACAGCATCGAAGCCCACATGCTTCAAGATTTGCTCAAGAACGAAGGTATTAACTCCATGCTTCAAGGCGAAACCACCAATCAAGTATTATCACCCATGATGAATATCGGTGTACAGGTATTGGTTTTCGAAGCTGATTTGGAACCTGCCAAAGCTATCCTAAAGGAAGCATTCCCTAATCAATGATACGTCCATCTTTCATGTGGACGGTGCGGTCGGTAAGTTGCGCCAATCCTTCGTCGTGCGTCACAATGACGAATGTCTGTCCCAACCGATTGCGCAAGTCAAAGAATAATTGATGCAATTCTTCCTTATTTTGCGTATCCAGGCTTCCTGAAGGCTCGTCGGCCAAGATTACGACGGGATGGTTGATTAGTGCCCTTGCCACCGCCACACGTTGTTTCTCGCCTCCCGAAAGTTCGGCAGGTTTATGCGAAGCTCTTTCGGCCAAACCCAAGAAATCAAGTATTTCCTTGGCATTCTGAGTGGCTTCCGTGGCCGATGCGCCCGCTATCAAAGCAGGGATGGTTACATTCTCCAATGCAGTAAACTCAGGCAATAACTGATGGAATTGGAAAACAAAACCAATCTGTTTGTTACGAAATGCAGCCTGCTCCTTTTCCTTCAATGCCGACACATCGATACCATTAATATACACTTGCCCACTATCGGCTTTATCAAGGGTTCCCATAATTTGCAGCAAAGTAGTTTTCCCTGCTCCACTGGGACCCACTATGCTTACCACTTCGCCTTTCGCTATGGCAAGGTCTATACCTTTGAGCACTTCCAAGGCTCCGAAACTTTTCGTTATATTCTTTAATTCAATCATTAACTCTCCTCCCCTTTCTTGAACCAACGATAGAACCAACGCGATACATTATCATAAATACGGGCATCGCTCTGTCCGCGTGGACTAGAAAACGAAACCACCTCTTGCATATCGCCAAACTGATCAGGATATATCAGCATCAAACTATTATTTGAGAAATACTTCGCAATCTGGTCGGGCAAATCTTCAAACGACGGTTGGTATGAGATAGAACCTTTACGCGCACTAACAATCACAAATAGGTGATCGTAGTTCACCTGACCGGTAAGTAATAACAAATCATCCCAACTGTCGAGTGTAGAGAATTCCGCCCTTACCCCTTTATGGAATTTGGCTATGTATCCCTCTATGCGTGCTAATGTATCGGGATGCCCCCAAAAGTGCACCCTACATCCCAGTTGATTCCCAATGCGTGCCAATCGCTCTACCCATTTATAGAATCCCGATTCATATTCCGCCTTTTCGGGTACTGCTACTACAATACGATGCATCACATTGACCGGCATCAAACACTTAACAATCATCAGTTGTCGGTTGGTTCCTTTCAACAAACTTTGTGTAAAGTTCCCCAAGAACGAGTCCATCAGTCTTTGCTTACGATGCAATCCCAATATCAACTCAGATGCATTGCTTTCACTAGCCGTATGTAAAATACCTGATACGGCATTGGTACTCACTCGGCAACGAGTCTTCATCGGTATATCCGCCGCTGCCGCCATTTGTGCGGCATACTCCAAGTTTTTCCTTCGTTGTGATAATTTTTGTTGTTTTCTCTCCTCATTGTCTTCCACCTCCACACTCAGTCCCAGTAAGTAATTTTTTGTCTTTGGGTTTCGCATCATAATGGCCATGTTCACCAATGGCTCTACGGTATCGGGATTTGATATAGCCACCAACATCCGTTCCTCTTCCTTTTTACGTGAATCCTTCACCTCATTATCTTCAGACAACACCATCTCTCGGGCAGCATGTTCGGTCGCAATGGAACTTATAATACATGAAAATAGAATCATAATAACCACCCCATTCAGCATACCCTCATTCATCAAATATTGTCCCGGCGTCACTTCTATTTTTGTACCTACCATTACCATAGCCAATGCTCCTGCTGCATGAGCATTGCTCAATCCAAACATCATCTGCCGCGCTATGGGTGTCATTCTGCATATCAGTTGCGTCAACCATGCGGCCACCCATTTGGTACTTGTGGCCACCACCAACATTACCAGCGCCACTGCCAATGTATCAAATCCGCTAAACAAAGCGCCTAAATTTATCAGCATCCCTACGCCTATCAAAAAGTAAGGGATAAAGAGGGCATTCCCTACAAACTCCGTACGATTCATCAACGGCGATACGCGGGGTACAAACCGGTTCAGTACCAATCCTGCCAAAAATGCGCCAAAGATACCTTCTAATCCCGCCAATTCGGCCAATGCCGCACTGAGAAATACCAATGAGAGTATAAAGATGTATTGCATCACATTGTCGGCATACGTACGGAAGAACCAACGGGCAAATCGAGGAAATACATACACCACAGCCGCACAATAACCTATACATTTCAGCAAAAAGACAATCCATGCCCCTGATTCAAGTTCTCCCCGATACAAACCAGAAATACCAGCCAATATAAACAAGGAAGCTGTCAGGGCAAACATTGTTCCCCCTACCGATATGGAAACGACCGCATTACGATTCACTCCATAGCGTCCCACAATGGGATAAGCTACCAAAGTATGCGATGCAAAGATACATGAAAGCAATAACGAAGCGGGCATGCTAAAACCCAACAGATACACCCCAACCGCCATACCCACCGCAAAGGGAACAACAAACGTAAGAAAACCAAAGAGAGAAGCCTTCTGCCAATTTTTCTTCAGGTTTTCCAAATCAAGTTCCAGCCCCGCCAAGAACATGATGTAATAGATACCCACCTTACCAAAAAGTTCAAAACTGCTGTCGCGCTCCAAAATATTGAATCCATGAGGACCGATGGCCACACCCGCTAATATCATACCAATAATATGGGGAATGCGCAAGCGTCCCAACAAGATGGGCGCAAAAAGGATAATCATCAGCACCAGAAAGAAAATCCAGGTAGGGTCGGTTATTGGGAAATGTATGCCAAAACTTAACAAGTTCATAGGTTTTATTAGATAGGTTATTCAATAATGTGCACAAAAATACAAAAAAACTTTCATTTATAATGCACATTCTCTCAAAATATACTATTTTTGCAACCGATTCACCTTTGGCTTTCATTCTGACGGTTTCAAAGGTAGAAACAAAACAGAATTTAGGTATAGGCGCTTAGACCGCACTAATCTCACAGATTTTTGC
>CAZFDP010000145.1:0-5132 GCA_964518185.1 uncultured Phocaeicola sp.
CAACGACCCCGAGATTACAAATCACGTGCTCTGGCCAACTGAGCTAAAGAGGCTTGTTAAACTTTGCAGCCAAAGCCTTCTAAAGGCTAAGCGGCTGCAAAGTTAGATATTTATTTTAAAACACAAAAACTTTTGGCGCTTTTTTTATTTGCCACGAAGTTTTTCTTTGGCTTTAGTCAATTGTTTGGATAATGCGTCTACGCACACATCCACTGATTCTTCAAATGTATCACTTACCTTCTCTGCAAAGAACTCACCGTTCAAAGCCATCACTTTAATTCCGGCCTCCTTGTTCATTGCCGTTTCCGGTTTCACTACTTTTAATGACACCTCCACTTTCTTTATATCATCGCAATACTTCTCTAATTTTGTCACTTTCTTCTGGATAAAATCCTGAAGTCTTTCTGACGCATCAAAATGAATCGCTTGAATTCTTACTTCCATAAAACCTCCTTTTTTACGCTCTTGGATGAGCTTGTTCATAAACCTTTTTCAGTTCCTCGAAAGTAGTATGCGTATAAATTTCAGTCGTCGCCAAACTTTCATGTCCCAACAACTCCTTTACCGCCTCCAGTTCCGCCTCATTATTCAGCATTGCTGTAGCGAAAGTGTGCCGCAAGACATGCGGACTTCTTTTCTTCAACGACACTACCCTGCCGAGGTTCCGTTTCACTATCTCATATACCTTTCCGGCATACATCCGCCTCCCAGTCTTTAATACAAAGAAAGCCTCCGCACCTTGAGGTATAGCTTCATTCCTTACCTTAATATATTCGTTCAAATCGAACGCCATCTCATCCGCAAACGGAATCAGGCGCTGTTTGCTCCGCTTTCCTGTCACCTTTATCTGCTTAGCCGAAAAATCCACATCCACATCATCCAATCCGATCAATTCCGAAAGCCGCATGCCTGTAGCATAAAACATTTCTAAAATCATTCTATCCCGACAGGCTTCAAAACCCTCTCCAAAAGAAGATTCATCCAACAAACGATTCATTTCACTTTCTCTCAAGAAAGAAGGAAGAGGTTTATTCTTCTTGGGGCCTACAACCCTCAGCATCGGATTCACCTTAATTTCTTTCTTCCTTAACAAAAAACGATAGAACGACCGGAGCGAACTTAGTTTCCGATTTACCGTAGTAGGTTTCATTCCTTCTTCATCCATCAGGTACACAACCCAAGAACGAACAATATCCGAATCTACCGTAGTAAAATCCAATCCTTCTTCTATGCTTCCAAAGTATCTTTCGAACTCTTGCAAATCCGTTTCATACGCAACAACCGTACAATTCGAATAGTTTCGCTCAAGACGAAGATAGTTCAGAAAAGCTCTTATCAACATAAGAAATGTCGCATTATTAAATTATGCAACGAAAATAAGAAAAGAATTCAAGAATTCAAAGAAGTTTGCGTAAAAAAATTACTCTTCTACTTGTTGGAGCTTCTGTACGTATACAGCACGTTCCTTTTTAAGTCTGTTAAGTACAGACGGTTTGTCGAACTGCTGTCTTGCTCTCAATTCCTTTACAACACCTGTCTTTTCAAATTTTCTCTTGAACTTCTTCAGCGCTTTTTCAATGTTTTCGCCTTCTTTTACTGGTACAATAATCATTTTACTATTAATTAAATATGTTGTTATTAATTTTTCCGCAGTCAAATTGCGGCGCAAAATTACACATACTTTCTTTATTTACAAAACTTTCCTGCATTTTTTCTTTAAAATAACAGAGAAATCGTATCTTTGTACCAAACATTAATTATCTATTATGAAAACCGAAATCATCCAAAGAATAGCCGCCTTGCGCGACTTTATGAAAAAGAACAATCTTTCTGCCTTCATTGTACCCAGTACAGACCCTCATTCAGGAGAATACATCCCCGCACATTGGGAATCCCGCAAATACATCAGCGGATTCACCGGTTCTGCCGGTACGGTAGTTGTAACCCTTAGCGATGCTGGTTTATGGACCGACTCACGCTATTTTCTTCAGGCAGCCAACGAGCTGGAAGGAAGCGGAATCCAATTGTTCAAGGACAAATTACCCGAAACGCCATCCATTACCGACTGGTTGGGCTCAGTATTGAAACCGGGAGAAAGTGTAGGTATAGACGGATGGGTGAATACCGCTTCACAAGCAGCCTCATTACGCGATGAGTTAACAGGCAAAGGCTTGATTTTAACCGTAGTCGAAGACCCATTCAACACCATTTGGGAAGACCGCCCCTGCTTACCGAAAGATCCTATTTTCTTGCACGACATCAAGTATGCAGGTATTTCATGCACAGACAAGATTGCACAGATTCAAGAAAGAATCAAAGAAAATGGTTCCACTTCCATCATTATATCTGCACTCGACGATATCGCATGGACACTGAACTTACGCGGTTGCGATGTACACTGTAATCCCATCTTCATCAGCTATCTGTTGATTACCCCAGAAGGCCATACCTTATATATATTAGAGGAAAAAGTTTCCGACGAGGTACGCACATACCTACAAGAACATCAGGTAAACATCCGCCCATACGACTGTTTGCAAGAAGATTTGAAAAATTACAAGAACAAGCATAGCGAAAGATTGCAAGTCTCTCCCGCTGTGAATGAATCTCTTTACGCCCTTGCTGCAACCTATGCCGATGCCATCATCGCACCTTCTCCCGTTGGTTTGATGAAGTCGTATAAGAACGAAGTGGAAATTGAAGGATTCCGCCGTTGCATGGAACGCGACGGTGTAGCCATGGTGAAATTCATCCGTTGGGTCAAGGAAGCAGTCAAGACCGGCAACGAAACCGAAATGAGTGCAGACAAAGTGCTATGCGCATACCGTGCCGAACAAGATTTGTTCAAGGGCATCAGTTTCGATACCATTGCCGGATATAAGGAACATGCAGCTCTTCCTCACCACAAATCGACTCCCGAAAACGATATGCCACTGAAGCCGGAAGGCTTGTTCCTGGTAGATAGTGGTGGACAATATTTGGACGGAACCACCGACATTACCCGTACCATTGTATTGGGTCCATTGACCGATGAAGAAAAAGCAGACTACACATTAGTACTGAAAGGCCATCTGCAAATACAGAACTTACACTTCCCCCAAGGCACTTGCGGTACTCAATTGGATGCATTTGCCCGTATAGCCATGTGGAAGTGCGGCATCAACTATCTGCACGGAACCGGTCATGGTGTAGGACAATACCTTTGTGTACACGAAGGCCCGCACCAGTTCCGCATGAACCACATGCCTACCTTATTGGAATCCGGCATGAACATTACCAACGAACCGGGTATCTACAAGGCCGGCAAGCACGGAGCACGTACCGAAAACGTCTTGTTGGTTGTACCGGCTCAAGAGACCGAATTCGGCAAATTCTATAAGTTCGAACCTTTGACTCTATGTCCTATCGATAAAGAAGCCATTGTTGTCGAAATGATGACCGACGAAGAACTGACTTGGTTCAACGAATACCACCAGATGGTATACACTCGTTTGTATCCATACTTGAATGCCGAAGAACAGGCCTGGTTAAAGAAAGCAACCGCTCCGCTTAAACGTTAAGAGGATATGGCACTCATTAAATCAGTCAGAGGATTTACACCTGAAATCGGCGAGAATTGTTATCTCGCCGAAAATGCCACCATCGTAGGTGATGTGGTAATGGGAAATGATTGTAGCATTTGGTTTAATGCGGTACTCCGTGGTGATGTCAATTCTATCCGTATAGGCAACAGAGTCAACATACAGGACGGCAGCGTACTCCATACACTTTACCAGAAATCGGTTGTAGAGATAGGCAACGATGTTTCCGTAGGCCATAACGTAACCATTCATGGAGCCACCATTAAAGACGGTGCATTGATAGGGATGGGTTCCACCATCCTCGACCATGCCATCGTTGGCGAAGGTGCCATCGTAGCAGCCGGTGCTTTAGTCTTGAGTAATACCATTATCGAGCCAGGCACCTTATGGGCCGGAGTTCCCGCCAAGTTCATCAAGAAGATTCCTACCGAACAAAGCAAGGAACTCAACCAAAAAATTGCCAATGGCTACCTGATGTATGCCTCGTGGTTTAAAGAAGACTAATCCTTTGTATATATATGTAAAGATTTACCTGCATCAGTTTTGTCATTTCCCGGGCAGAGTGATGCAGGTTATTATTTTCGTTTCAGCCAATGAATTCAAGAATCGTCTAACCGAGACCAGTATAAGATATAAGGGGCTTCTTCTATCTGTCATTAACGTAACTTGAAAAACCCTCGTGCAAAACAGACAGAGGATGGCAGCAACCAGAAACGAGAACAAACTGATAAACAAATACATAGGCATAGACAATTCCAATATCCGGTCCATACTATCGGCATATAAAAAAAGTGGGTGTGTCGAAATACACATCCACTTTAATCTATAAAGCCTCTGCCCGACTACAAGCGGACAGCGTTCATAATCTTATTCAAAGCACCGGCATTGTTCGCTACATAATCACCGGCAGCCTTACCCGCTTGTTGCAAGCAGGCCGTATCATTCAGGAATCTATCCATCAATTGTTCAAAATCTTCGTAATTATTGATTTCGAAACCACCCTTCTGTTGCAACAAATGTTGGGCCTCGCGGAACTTCTTGTTGTTAGGACCGAAAATAACGGGAATGCCATACACCGCTGCTTCGAGTACATTATGAATACCCACTCCAAAGCCCCCACCCACATACGAAATTTCTCCATAGCGGTAGATGGAAGAAAGCAAGCCATAACAATCTATCAGCAAGCAACCGACTTGCGATACATTTTCTTCTGTAGCCTGAGTGTAGCGCACACAAGGCCGTTGAAGTTTCGACATGATTTCCTTCAAATGTCCGTCACTCACTACATGGGGAGCAATGACAAGCTTCACTTCGGGATGATTGTTGAAGTACTTGATAAAGATATCTTCATCCGGTCCCCAAGAACTTCCGGCTACAAAAGTGAGTGCATCGCCCTTGAACTTCTCCACAATGGGGAGCCGCTTGGCTGCCGCATGGATATCGAGCACCCGGTCGAAACGGGTATCGCCCACCACGGTTACATTCTCTACACCGACAGTGGCCAACAGCTGCTTGGAAGCTTCATTCTGCACAAAGAGATGGGCAAATGTC
>CAZFDP010000146.1:0-5113 GCA_964518185.1 uncultured Phocaeicola sp.
TAACTCCCTTTAACTCCTTTATCTCCTGAAAGTTGAGCTTGCGAAACTTAAATAATAATTTAAACCAAGATAGCATCATGAAAGAAATAGATTGGTCAAATCTGTCTTTTGGTTATATGAAGACCGATTACAACGTTCGTTGCTGGTATCGCAACGGCAAGTGGGGAGAAATAGAAGTCAGTTCGGAAGAAACTTTGAACATCCACATGGCTGCTACTTGTCTGCATTATGGACAAGAAGCGTTCGAGGGCTTGAAAGCTTATCGTTGTCCTGATGGTAAAGTGCGTGTATTCCGTATGGACGAAAATGCAGCTCGTTTGCAAAGCACTTGTCGGGGTATTATGATGCCGGAACTTCCTACAGAATTGTTCGAGGCGATGGTAAAGAAGGTGGTAACCATGAACGAAGCATATATACCTCCTTATGAAAGTGGTGCAAGTCTTTACATCCGCCCGTTGCTTATCGGTACAGGTGCACAGGTCGGAGTAAAACCGGCCGATGAATATTTGTTCTTGATATTCGTGACTCCGGTAGGCCCGTATTTCAAGGGCGGTTTTGCAGCAAATCCGTATGTCATTACCCGTAAGTACGACCGTGCTGCTCCATTGGGTACAGGTATTTATAAGGTGGGGGGTAACTATGCGGCCAGTCTTTGCGCCAGCAAGGAAGCTCATGATGCCGGTTATTCTGCTGAATTTTATCTTGATGCCAAGGAAAAGAAATACATTGACGAGTGTGGTGCTGCCAATTTCTTTGGTATCAAGGACAATACATACATCACTCCTAAATCATCGTCTATTCTTCCGTCTATCACAAACAAGAGTTTGATGCAATTGGCCGAAGACTTGGGGTTGAAGGTAGAACGTCGTGCCATTCCTGAAGAAGAGTTGGCAACTTTCGAAGAAGCCGGTGCTTGTGGTACAGCTGCTGTTATCAGCCCTATCCAACGCATTGACGATCCGGACAATGGCCGTAGCTATGTATTCAGTGAAGACGGTAAACCAGGCCCTATCAGCACTATGCTTTATAATAAGTTGCGTGGTGTACAGTATGGTATTGAACCGGACCTTCATGGTTGGACAAAAATCTTGATAGAATAATTTGTAATGGTTTTATTCACCACAGAGAAACACAGAGTCCCACAGAGATAAATAAGAATTCAGTGAAACTCAGTGTTACTCTGTGGTGAAAAAGTATAATTATGGGAAAAGGAAAATTAGCGAAGTTTGCCGATATGGCGGAATATCCGCACGTGTTCGAATATCCTTATTCGGTAGTAGATAATGTTCCTTTCGACATGAAAGGAAATTGGAATCGTGACTTTTTCAAGAACGATAATCCCATTGTCCTTGAATTGGGATGTGGACGTGGTGAGTATACTGTAGGGTTAGGACGAATGTATCCTGATAAGAATTTTATTGGGGTAGACATCAAGGGAGCACGTATGTGGACAGGAGCTACAGATGCTCTGAACGAAGGCATGAAGAATGTGGCTTTTCTTCGTACTAACATTGAGATTATCGACCGTTTTTTTGCAGAAGGTGAAGTGAGTGAAATTTGGCTTACCTTCAGTGACCCGCAAATGAAGAAGGCTACCAAACGTCTTACGTCCACTTATTTCATGGAACGATATCGTAAATTCCTTGTATCTGATGGGCTCATTCATTTGAAAACGGACAGTAATTTCATGTTTACTTATACCAAATATATGGTAGAGGAAAATAAGTTCCCTGTGGAGTTCTGTACCGATGACCTTTATCATTCTGGTTTGGTAGATGATATTTTGAGTATCCGTACCTATTATGAACAACAATGGTTGGACCGTGGCTTGAATATCAAATACATGAAGTTCCGTCTGCCACACGAAGGTGAACTTCACGAACCCGATGTGGAAATTGAACTTGACGAATACCGTAGTTATAACCGTAGTAAACGAAGCGGACTAAAAACAAGTAAATGATTAAAACTCACCACAGATTACACGGATTGACACAGATTTTTAATTATCCATCTGTGTTACTCTGTGGTGAATTAAAAATATAATATTATGACATTGTATCCCAAACTTATACTCGATGCATTGGCAACAGTGCGTTATCCAGGTAGTGGCAAGAACTTAGTTGAAGCCGATATGGTAGCCGATAACATCCGTATAGACGGAATGAGTGTCAGCTTCTCGCTGATATTCGAAAAACCAACCGATCCCTTTATGAAATCAATGGTAAAGGCCGCCGAAACAGCTATCCATACTTATGTGTCAAAGGAGGTACAAGTAACCGTTGCTACCGAAAGTCGCCAGGCTGCTCGTCCTGAACCAGGGAAAATGTTGCCGCAAGTAAAGAATGTTATTGCTGTATCTTCCGGTAAGGGGGGAGTAGGTAAATCTACTGTTGCAGCCAATTTGGCGGTTGCTTTGGCTAAATTAGGTTATAAAGTAGGCTTGCTCGATGCAGATATTTTTGGTCCTTCTATGCCTAAGATGTTTCAAGTGGAAGATGCACGCCCGTATGCCGAGAGTGTAGAAGGGCGCGATTTGATTGTACCCATCGAGAAGTATGGCATCAAGATGCTTTCTATTGGTTTCTTTGTAGATCCAGATCAACCTACACTTTGGCGTGGAGGTATGGCCAGCAATGCTTTGAAGCAACTTATTGGTGATGCCTATTGGGGGGATTTGGATTACTTTATTCTCGATACGCCTCCGGGTACCAGTGACATTCACTTGACATTGGTGCAGACTTTGGCCATTACAGGAGCTGTGATTGTCAGTACTCCACAGCAGGTGGCTTTGGCAGATGCCCGCAAAGGTATCAATATGTATACCAACGACAAGGTAAATGTTCCCATTTTAGGATTGGTCGAAAATATGGCTTGGTTTACTCCGGCCGAGTTGCCTGAAAACAAGTACTATCTTTTTGGTAAAGAAGGAGCCAAGATCTTGGCTGAAGAAATGAATGTACCTTTGTTGGGACAAATTCCTATTGTACAGAGTATTTGTGAGAATGGTGACAAGGGTACTCCTGCAGCTCTTGATGAAGAAACCATTACCGGACGTGCGTTCCTTGCACTTGCAGAAAATGTGGTGAAGCAGACCGAACTCCGAAATTCCGGTCAAGCGCCAACAAGGATTGTGGAATTGAAGAAATAAAAAGAAGGTGTGTCTAAAAAATAGTGGATACGTATTCGACACACCCATATTTAATTCATCTGCTGCATATCACAAAGTTTCTTGTAATATCCGTCTATGGCAAGTAATTCTTCGTGCTTGCCTCGTTCTACGATTCGCCCTTCGTGAAGTACACAAATCTCGTCAGCATTACGGATAGTAGACAAGCGGTGGGCTATGGCTATTGTTGTACGGTTTTTCATCAGCTTTTCCAAAGCATCCTGTACCATTCGTTCACTTTCGGTATCAAGGGCCGAGGTGGCTTCATCCAAAATCAAAATAGGTGGGTTCTTCAATATAGCCCGTGCAATACTGATACGTTGGCGTTGCCCTCCGGAAAGTTTACCTCCACGGTCGCCTATCATTGTGTCATAGCCGTTTTCACTGGCCATAATGAACTCGTGTGCATTGGCTATTTTGGCCGCTTCTACAACTTGTTCTAAGGTGGCGTTCTCTACACCAAATGAAATGTTGTTGAAAAAGGTATCGTTGAAAAGAATGGCTTCCTGATTCACATTTCCCATTATACTTCGTAAATCGAACAGGGTTGCATCCTTTACATTCACCCCATCTATCAAAACTTCCCCTTCTTGTACATCGTGATAGCGTGGAATTAAATCGACCATGGTCGATTTCCCAGAGCCTGATTGGCCTACTAAAGCAATGGTCTTTCCTTTTTCGATAGTCAGATTGATGTCGTTCAATACCCATTTGGTATCGTATTTAAAGGATACGTTCTTGAATTCAATCTTCTCCTTTAAAGGTCCAATGGCTACAGGATTCGCAACTTCCGGCATTTTGTTTTCGGCCAGTAAGATTTTGTCAATACGTTCCATGCTGGCCAATCCTTTGGGTATGTTGTAACTGGCTTTGGAGAATTCCTTCAAGGGATTGATGAGGCTGTAAAGAATGGTCAGATAATAGATGAACGAAGGTGCTGTAATGGTATTGTCGTTATTCAAGATAAGTGTTCCTCCAAACCATAGAACAATGACAATCAATACAGTTCCCAAAAACTCACTCATAGGATGAGCCATTTGTTGGCGGATATTTACTTTACTGATAGTATCTCGATATAGATTGTTCGATTTAAAAAAACGGGCATTCATCTTGTTCTCTGCATTGAATGCCTTGATGATGCGGAGACCGCCTAAAGTCTCTTCCACTTGCGACATTAAATCGCTCCACATATTTTGGGCTACCAATGATTTACGCTTGAGTTTTTTACCAACTTTTCCCATTAACCATCCCATGAATGGCAGAACGGTAATGGTAAATAGTGTAAGTTGCCAACTGATGGCTATCAATGTACCGAAATAACAGATAATGAGGATAGGATTCTTGAATAACATGTCGAGTGATGACATGATGCTCGTTTCTATTTCGTTAACGTCTCCACTCATACGTGCTATAATGTCTCCTTTACGTTCTTCGGAGAAGAAACCTAACGGAAGTGCTAATATCTTTTTATATAGTTTTACCCGAATGTCGCGTACCACTCCTGTCCGGATGGGAATGATCATGGCCGATGATAAGAAATAGCTTCCTGTCTTTAGAAAAGTCATGAATGCCAAGAACACTCCTAACAACAATAAAGTTGTACTGGCACCATAGTTTTCTATTAAATTGTTGATATAGTAATAGAAATTGTTGATGACTATATCATCTAAAGCTACATCAGGAGTATTCCAAGGAATAAACATATAGGTAGCCTCATTCATCTTGAACAGGATTTGCAGGATAGGGACAATTAATGCAAATGAGAAAATGTTCAGCACGGCTGAAAGGATATTGAAAACCACATGCAGTGCGAGATACCTCTTGTAGGGAGGAATGAACCGACGGAGTATTTGGATGAATTCTTTCATGTATATAAATTATGTTGTCGCAAAGATAGTAATAAACGGGCGAGAAATATCAAACTCGTTTGAATATTTTTTTGCAGCG
>CAZFDP010000147.1:0-5108 GCA_964518185.1 uncultured Phocaeicola sp.
GGTCGATATGGTTCACCAGAAAGGAGGTGCTCAATTCATCACCGGTACGGGGAAGGTACGGGTGGTACCAATCTATCGTGAAAGTAAATATTCCTTTGATGAAATATTCTTCGTTCATCAATTCAAGTACAATTTTCATAAAAATCTGTTTTTTATTAGAATCAGTATCTGAAATTCGTGAAATATATCAACACATGGGGCTTCATGTTATTCTTTTAATCTATTTATGTTTATTCGTATTTTTACCATTCTTTAGTTCCAAATCTTGAATCAATCTACCCATTTCATCATCTTTCGCCACAAGAAGTATGTCATCTTCAAGTTGTAAGGCATTCAATACCCACAATATAGTTCCGATTGATACTGCGGAGTCTCCTTTTTCCAGTCTTGATACAGTCAACCGGCTACATTGGGCTCTATCAGCAACCTGTTCCATACTGAGGCTTCTCCTCAATCGGGCTAACTTTATTTGTTCGCCAAATATTTTTAAATGAGAGGCCAATTTCCCCGTCATTAATTTGCTGTTACTATTTCTTGCCATAATGTATCACATATGATACAAATATACAAAGAAATGTATTATATATGCAACATTGGAGATTGAAATATAATTTATTTGCACCTTTTAACAAATACCCTTTCTCCCGTCCGGCTTCATTCCCAAATCCATTCCCAATTCAAGGCCATGTAATTCCAGTAAATCCTGAATCTCATTTAGACATTTTTTCCCGAAATGGCGCATCTTCAGAAGTTGCGACCTATCATAGATTATGACTTCCCCTAAGTTCTTGAAGTCATACGACCTCAATACATTTAAAGTGCGAACCGTCAGGTCAAGGTCCATTATATCTTTAGTCAGAATGGGATATTTTTCCTTCCAGCTCTCTTCGTTGTCAACGCGCTCGTATCGCTCCCGGTATTCATCCATATCAGTCTGTAATCTTTGAAGTTGTGCCTTGGTTTCCTTCAGTTCTTCTTCCAACTTCCGGTTTCTCTCAACAAGGTTAGCATAATCAACCATCCGTTCGAGATTCTTTCTGTATTTTTTGACCGATGAAATGTACCGGAAATATGAAACATCGTTTTCTTCACAGGTCTCATAAATGTCATGACCGAAGAGCCAGCAGCGAATGAACTGGTTTTCCAATTCATCATCCGTCCAATTGCCATCCATCTTTTTCATCATAAAGACAGCATTTTCTATGAAGTTGTGGACATAACGTGGAGCAAAGCCTCGATAGATGCGTTCCTTTCTAAGTGTTTTCAGCATCTCTTTCAGTTGTTCCCGTTCGTTTTCAACTTGTATCTTATAAGCGTTGATTTCATTGGCATCCGCCATAGCTTCTGGATATATTTTCTTGAGATTGCCCAGTGATTCCTGACTTACAAAACGATTTCCTTTGATGACTGCACATTGCAGCAAGCCTTCATTCTGCCAGTTAATGATGGTCTGTCGGTTAACACCGAAATCTTCAGCAGCTTTGCCTACCGGTATCAGTTGTATGTTTTTAGCCTTATCTGTTTTCATTCTCTTCGTTTATAAAGTTTTCATTCAATTTATATGGTTTAATCTTATCATCTTCGATGACCAGATACGATGGCACATGCAATGTATCACACAACCAAAACGTGTCACCACTCTTATCTGTCTTTAATGCTATCGGCATGTCCAGTTTTAATGGAGTGTGTCCGACTATTTGCGTATAACCGGCAATAGCCGAAGCTTTCAGAGCAGGTGGCCGAATCCATGTACAGGGTTGTGTCACCGAATCACCATTATAATCCCAAGGTGTATCCGGTGTAAATGCAAATCGTTCTGAGGGCTTCATTCCATTAATTTCACCAACTGTACTGATTTTACAATCATCCATCCATTTTTGAGAAATGCCGGCATGAGAACATACAATTTTTTGTTTTTCAGCTTCCAGTTCATATATCCATTGTGTATCTGCAAGAAACCGTTCACGAAATTCTGTATTACTCATTAATTTCTTAACTTCGTATACTACGCCTGAGCATTCCGCCCAATAATATCCCAGGTGTTGCATGTCATGGTTACCACGTAACAAGATGAATCGTTCCGGATTCTCCTCTTTCTGTTCAAGGATTTCCAGAAGATTGTTTATTTGTTGTCTGTCACGTATACCTTCATGAGATGATACATAATCTCCAAGAAAAACAACCCTATCCGGCTTTTCTTTATCCAGAATGTCTTTCCAAACAGTTCTTCCGTGAATATCACCCAAAACGATTGTTCTCATATTAATTGAATGTTTTTAATAATGTACCCTGGTGGGGAGTCGAACCCCAATCATCGGAACCGGAATCCGACATTCTATCCATTGAACTACCGGGGCAATTTATTTATCTATTAATACTTTTAGATTTTTTTTCGCAGTTTTCCATATTCATAAGAGTTGCCTTATAATATTTATAAACTAGTTCCTCTTTTGAAACAACTGCTGTTTTAAATTTCTGATAATCTTCATCTAATTTCTTAGCTAATTGTGACACATTGTTTATATTACATTTAATATAAAAGTTCTCAGCTTTTAAATCAGAATACACACTTATATTGTCAATAATGATAGCTGTTTTATACTCCTTGTTTTTTTTAAGAGTGTATAATGCAACAGGGTGAGACCTAAGATTGTAGCTCTTTCTTAGTTAAATTAAATGCCATATCTAATATTTAATCATAGAACTTAAATTTCCTGGTATACAAATATTCCAGTTCTTATCATACTTATCGCAATAATGCGGGTTGATTAGATAACTGACGCTCCCTTTTGAATTGCTTTTGCAAATATCAAAAAAAGAATCACTAAGCCCCCACCTTTCTTTATATTTGTAAAACATCAGTCCTGCCCTCTGATATAAACTCTTATTATTATATTTTTTTAGACAAATCAACAAATCCTTTTCCTTAATCATTTCGCCATTCAAATCTTCAAGAGCATACATTAATTCTTCAATACCACCAGCTAGACCTATATTATACAAACAATCAATAATTGTTTGGGACAAAGAAGTAACTTTTATTCCAAATCCATCTTTTGATTTTATTGTCAAAGGTTTATGAGTAAATAACAAAGATTTATACACATATTGTATACCCTGATAATTAAAAGTGCGGAAAGGCTTATCTGCATATACATATAAAATATTAAATTCTTGGGTTTGTAATAAATAATATTCTAATGCAGAATGATAACAAAGAATACCACCATCCACACTTGCACAACCTATCTTAAATTTGTCAAGAATATCAGAAGGTAAGTACACATTTTTCCTTACCCGAGAAATCAATTCATTTTTCTTCCATAAATTGAATTGTTCCTTTTGGCTAGTAATAACCTTTATGTTATTGCTTTCCAGATATTTGTCTATTTGATTATAGTTACAGGTCATATACTTAATATTTTTGGCAAAAATAATAATTTCCCAAGTATCGACAAAAATTCTAAGTATCTTATTTTACTAATAATTGTAATCTTATGCATTATATTGGGCAAAAACAATATTACCGTTATGGGAAATAATAAAAGTTGTTATAGTTGAACCGCTGTAGCGGTGTATCCATAGGTGCATGAGTCCGGATGTATTCCGGAATTTCACTTAAGCCCTTACATTTCTGCAACGCCTCTCCCGTCAACTTTACCAACCTTTCATTTTCTTCTACAATTTCTTCTTCTGTCACTTTTATATTGTAAAGAACCGCTTCTTCTATTTCTGAAATTATCATACCGGTAAACAACCCATGTAGCCCATATTTTTCTGCAAACCTATCAGCATTACACCAGATACCGATGCAGTTCTTGTTACGTAGAAACTGTACATGGTCAGCATTGACAATTAACCTGTCGAAACGGATGTCATGTCTGGAATTGGCTAACAAACCATATTCACACCCATGTCCAAGCATCATAATCATTTCACCTGGGTATACCTTATGATTCAGCACACGACGTATTTCGGCATTGGAATGGGACTGAGTATATAATTCAATATCCTCACGAAAACAATATAACGGTTTCAAGAAATCCGTAGTCGGGTCAACAGGATGTATAACTATCATAAGCATTAATTTAAAATTCACTTTGTTTTTTATCCAACATCTTCTGCATGTCATTGACTGTTACCAGTTCAGAGAGCAATACCCATTCACCCTCTTTTTCATGATAGGCAATGATATGTGCCGGATAATAAGATGTCAATGGTACATTTTTATTGTATTTCTCTACTGCCTGCTCGGCGGACTCCGCTCCCACTTTTAAATATGGTGGTCTGATGACCACCGGTCCACGTCCGTCCAATGCACATACTTTCAAGCCCACAAGGAATTCCCTTGAAAACTCCTCCTCCAGAGTCATGCGGAGCACCTGTTTCTTCACTTCTTCTGCATACATCATGGAAATGTAGGAAAGCCTGTTGTATCCGGCAAACGTCATCGAAGTAAAGTTGTAAGCACGGATATAAACTTCACGTATCAGTTCCTCGCCCATACATCTACGAACTTCCGGATTTCTCAGTCCCTGTATGATTTCATCAAACGAGTTGTTGTATGAAACGGGATTATCCAATTTACCGGAATAATCGACTTCCGGCATCGCTTCAAAATCCCCTGACAAGGGTTTCAGTTTCATTTCCACTTTTACTGTATTTCTCATATTATCCAATCATTTTAATCTGATTTATGTACCCTGGTGGGGAGTCGAACCCCAATCATCGGAACCGGAATCCGACATTCTATCCATTGAACTACCGGAGCAACCTGTCATTCTATTGTTTCCAATTCCTTTTTAGTTATTACCACCCGTTTTTAAACTTTCCATATAAAGACTATTATTTTGAGTGAACTAGGTGAAATCTTTTTTCATGTATTCTTCGCAAGAAGAGAATTGTTTCTGTTCAGAGACGATACGTCCATTGATGGCATTCAATGCCTTTTCCTTGTTTGTCATACGTTGATTGTTTTTTTCGGTCAGGGACACCTTATAATACTTAACCTTGTGATGATTCCCTCAATCATCTACCACAAAGGTAAGCATAATTTGGGTCACCTGCAAAAGTGTGTGTATTTAATTCTAAAAAGTTTATCTTTGCAC
>CAZFDP010000148.1:0-5102 GCA_964518185.1 uncultured Phocaeicola sp.
TAAAACATTTGGCCTTTAACTCCCTGTCCGAAGGACGAGCGAAGCGATAACTCCCATTAACTCCTTTATCTCCTGAAAGTTGAGCTTGCGAAACTTAAATAACATAAAAATAATAGCTTTATGAAAAAAGAAAAAAGATATTTGTTCCCCGCCGACTATATGGCAGATCCTTCTGTACATGTATACAATGACAGAGTGTATATTTATCCTTCCCATGACTGGGAATGTAACAATGTCAATAACGACAGTGGCGATGAGTACATCATGAAAGATTATCATGTGCTTTCTACCGACGATCCTATGAATGGTGAAGTGATAGACCACGGGAAAGTGCTCGATTTGGAAGATATTGCATGGCATGGCCGTCAGCTATGGGATTGTGACGTAGCCGAAAAAGATGGCAAATATTACATGTACTTCCCCATGAAAGACCGTAATGAGGTATTCCATCACGGAGTGGCTATAGCCGATAACCCTGCAGGTCCATTCATTCCACTGCCCGAACCAATACCGGGTAGTTATAGCATTGACAACTGCGTTTTCAAAGATGATGATGGTAACTATTACATGTACTTCGGAGGTCTTTGGGGTGGTCAATTACAATCCTATCGTGATAACAAGCCCGTAGAAGATCCAGCTGTGAACAATACTCCGGACAGTCCTAATCTTCCACACGGAAGCGAGCCGTCATTACCCAGCCGTATGGTAAAGTTGAGCGATGATATGCTTCATTTTGCAGAAGAACCGAAACCTATACTTGTGGTTGACGAAAATGGGAATCCTCTGACAGCAGATGATCCTCATCGTTTCTTTGAAGCAAGTTGGATGCACAAATACAAAGGGAAATACTATTTTTCATACTCCACAGGAGATTCTCACCTGTTGTGTTATGCAATTGGTGACAACCCATACGGTCCTTTCACTTATCAAGGCGTGATACTTACACCTGTTGTAGGTTGGACTACTCACCATTCGATTGTAGAATATAAGGGTAAATGGTATCTTTTCCATCATGACAGCGTTCCTTCAGGAGGTAAAAACCACTTACGTAGCTTGAAGGTTTGCGAATTGGAATACGATGAAGAAGGAAGAATCAAGACAATAGACGGATTGGACGAATAATGATGAACAAACTAACATGCATTATAGTGAGCCTTCTGCTCACATTGCAAATGGCTGCCGAGGACGGTAACCATTTGTGGCTTCGTCAAAGCGGAGGCACTCAAGCTGCCATTACAGCCAACCGCCATTCGCCTACCATCGATATAGCCATCCATGAGTTGCAACAAAGTTGGAAAGGCATGCCTGTCATTCTGAACATTCAGAAGCACAAAACGCTTACCAATGAAGGATTCACCATTATCCATCAAGGTGAAAAGCTTCAAATATCCTCACCTTCCGACAAAGGAATACTCTATGGCACCTATCACCTGCTCCGTATGCAAGCAATGGGAATGGATATAGACAAAGGGGTACCTGTTACAGAAAATCCATCCTATACCTTGCGTATCTTGAACCATTGGGACAATCTCGATGGTACCATTGAACGCGGTTATGCCGGTCGTTCATTGTGGCAATGGGAAGAATTACCCTCAACTCTTTCTCCCCGTTACGAAACCTATGCCCGTGCCAATGCTTCCATCGGTATCAATGGTACGGTATTGAACAATGTCAACGCTTCTCCACAAATCTTATCGGCTCCTTATTTACAGAAAGTAAAGGCGTTGGCCGACATATTTCGTCCCTATGGCATCAAAGTATATCTGTCGGTAAACTTTGCTTCTCCCATGGTACTCGACAGTCTTCCTACCGCCGATCCTCTGGATAAAGAAGTCATCCGTTGGTGGAAGAACAAAGCCAAAGAAATATACAAGCTTATCCCCGACTTCGGAGGTTTCTTGGTAAAAGCAAATAGTGAAGGCCAGCCTGGTCCATGCGATTTCGGTCGTACCCATGCCGAAGGTGCCAATATGCTGGCACAAGCTTTGAAACCACACAAAGGCATCGTGATGTGGCGTGCTTTTGTCTATAGTCCCAATGATGCCGACCGTGCCAAACAAGCCTATCAGGAATTCAAGCCGCTCGACGGTCAATTCCTTGACAATGTCATCATTCAAACCAAGAACGGGCCTGTAGATTTCCAGCCACGCGAGCCATACAGTCCGTTGTTTACCGCTATCGAGCATACCGATCAAATGGTAGAGTTCCAAATCACCCAAGAATATTTGGGACACTCCAACCATTTGGCTTATTTGGCTCCTATGTGGAAAGAGTTCTTCGAATTTGTTCCAGCAAACAGCTTGAAAGCCGTTGCCGGTGTGGCAAACATCGGTACAGATGCCAACTGGTGCGGTCATCCGTTTGCACAAAGCAACTGGTATGCATTCGGACGTTTGGCCTGGAATCCTTCCCTCACTTCAGAAGAGATAGCCGATGAATGGTTAAAGCAAACTTTTACTACCGATTCGGCTTTTGTAACCACAGTGAAGGATATGATGCTGAAAAGCCATGAAGCAGTAGTAGACTACATGATGCCTATGGGGCTGCACCATCTTTTTGCCTGGGGACATCACTATGGCCCCGAGCCTTGGTGCGACATTCCCGGCGCCCGTCCCGACTGGATGCCCTCCTATTATCACAAGGCCGATGCTCAAGGTATCGGTTTCGACCGCAGCAGTAAAGGTAGCAATGCGGTTGCCCAATATCCGGCACCATTGGCTGCACTCTATAATCAAGTAGACACCTGTCCTGAAGAATATCTGCTCTGGTTCCACCACGTATCATGGACACATCCATTAAAAAGCGGTAAAACACTTTGGGAAAGTCTCTGTTACCATTATGACCGGGGAGTACAACAAGCCAGATATTTTCAAAAGACATGGGACAGCATCAAAGGACTGATTGACTCCGAACGGTTCTATCAAGTACAATCCCTATTGAAAACCCAGACACGGGATGCAATGTGGTGGAAAGATGCTTGTTTGCTTTATTTCCAGAAATTCTCACAATTACCTTTCCCGACCGATGTAGAAAGTCCCATCCATAATTTGGATGATCTCAAAAAAGTAAACTTGGGAATCAGCAACTTTGAATCTCCTACCCAAGATTTGCTGAATAAAAACAGGTAGAATTTCCGTAATCACTAAGAATTTGTCTGGATTATTTATGAACGCAGAGACACAAAGACCAGAGAATAATTTATTTTTTAGTACAAGAGCTCTGTGACTCCGCGTCTCTGTGTTCCCAATAAAATCATTCCAAAACAAACTCACATGATTTACCGCAACTCGATTACAGCCAAATCACTGTTTGTACCGATGCGGAATGGCGGTCCCCAAAGCGAAAGGCCACTCGACACCCAAATATGGGCATGCGGCCACTTGCGGTAACCATGGCTCTGCTCATAAAGATGGTCGGCCACCAAGCTGAAGGGCCATACTTGTCCGTGGTGGGTATGCCCGCTCAGTTGGAGGTCTACCCCCAACGAATCGGCCTTGGCCAATTGATAGGGCTGATGGTCGAGTACAATAACAGGACGTTCTTTATCCGTTAGGGCAAGCAGTCCGGCCAACGGCTTACGTTGGCGGTTGCTTCGGTCATCACGCCCCACAAGCTGTATGCCGTTCGACAAAGTCACCACACTGTCGCGCAACAATTGAATGGGCGTCCGTTTCAGAAACTCCTCACTTGCCTCCATTCCACTGATATATTCGTGATTGCCCGGAACCATATAGATGCCCATCGGTGGCTTCAAAGAAGATAATGCTTCATCGAACGGCTCAAGATACAACGGTTTCAGACTATTGTCGATAAGGTCACCCATTATCAATATCAGGTCGGGCTGTTGTGCATTTATCTTTTCTACATACCGCTGCAAATCAGTAAGTCCTGTACCATAGCCCAAATGCACATCGCTGATGGCCACCACCCGGATACCCTTCCCCCCGAATTTCTTTTCAAACGCAAGGTCGAGCCGTTCTACCTTAGGATGCTTATAGTTAATGTATCCATAGATTAGCAGGCAGACTGTGGCAGGCAGTGCATACCATAAGGATGGTCTCAACATAGGAAAGAAAATTCGGGCCACATCGAAGACCACCAACAACAGCACCATATACAGTAGGTACACCATCCATACGGAACCGATACGGAACATCATCCGCGACAAGTCCTCGGGCACCTGTGCTCCACGCAGGCCGATAGCAGCAAACAACGCAAAGGCTACCACCCAAAACAAGAGGGAAGCCATTATTTTGCACCATACAGGCAAGCCGTTCATAGCCTGCCAAGTTCTCCAGAACAAATATCCATTGCCACTCAAATAGAGCAACGGAAGTAGGGACATCATTAATTTCATATTCTCATTTCACTTAACTTACAGCCAATTGTATTTCTACTTCTTGACATACACTTTGGTAGAGCCACGCCCCATAGAATCGATTCCCGTCGAAGCATCTTCACTGAAAGCACGGAGTTCGCAAGCGGCAGTAGTATGAGCCAATCCTACCAACTCCATGTAGTGCTTTACCCGTATACAACCATGTTCCGAAATGTATTCCAAGACTTTTTGCAGACGTTCCTCCCGCGTGTAAGGCGAATGCCGCACACGGGCCACTCCTGCCCGCTCCAGTCTACATTGGCGGTTTACATTATACACCAGTCTCTTGTCGGCCTGGAAAACTACATCGTTTACCCGCAAACTTCGGGCATTACGCTTGGGTTCTGTGCCGTCTATGGTGTCCATCTTCTTGTCCGGATCCAAACCGATGGTTGCCTTGAAGGTACCCCAATCTTCGAGACTTACGGAATAACCATCAGCCAGCATTTCAGCCAATGTATCCGAAGCCGTAAGCAGCACCTTCACCACTTCGCCTCGGGTCAACCCTGAACCGGGATGACACATTCTTACCACAAATTTATCAAAACTGATGTTTCGTTCGGTCTTCAGACGATAAAATGCCTTCGTTTGTCCCGTATTCAACATGTCGGGAACTTCTTGTTTGATATACTTTGCCATTTATACTAAAGTTTTTTTCATCATTTTAATTACATACCTACAGCCGCATTGATTATCAGGCAATTAATCCTTGCAACAACCATTT
>CAZFDP010000149.1:0-5050 GCA_964518185.1 uncultured Phocaeicola sp.
TTCGTCCGAAAAATGACACGACTGATGCAGGTTATTTTTTTCATTTCACTTAGTATGTATACCCCTATGCCAAAAACAACTGATTGACTGATTGATTGATTTGTTAGTTATCAAGACACTTATTGCAAAATTTCCATTTCCTGCAACAGATGGTTGGCACCGGCCAACTTGTCTATCACAAACAGGGCAAAACGAATGTCGAGGGCAATGTTGCGGCACTTGTCGGGGTCATAAACCACATCGCTCATGGTGCCTTCCCACACGCGGTCGAAATTTACACCAATGAGGTTGCCGTTGGCATCGAGCACAGGCGAACCCGAGTTACCTCCACTCGTATGGTTGGTGGCAATGAAAGCCACGGGCACGGAGCCATCCACTTCCCAGCGACCATAGTCTTTAGAGGCATGGAGGTCGCGCAAGCGTTGCGGGATATTATAGTCAAAGATTTCGGGATTATCCTTTTCAATCACGCCATCGAGCGACGATACGGGGGTGTAATACACGGCATCGGCAGGCTTGTAACCCTTTACCTGTCCGTAGGTTACACGAAGGGTGGAGTTGGCATCAGGATAGAAAATCTTTCCGCCCTGAGTGGCTTCGTTGTATTCCATCATACCTCGCATATAAGCTCTATATAACAAGGTGATTTCGGTATTTACAGCCACCAATGTCGGTGCGATATTTTCCTTGAACCAAGCATTGGTTTCGCGATAGATTTCTTCGGCCATGGCAAGGTTGGGCGTTTCGGTAAAGAGAGCATCGGCCCAAGCTTCAACGGTGCCAAACTTCTGAAGCTGTTCCTTGAAGTAAGGCGACTTGTAGGTATCGGCAATGTTCTTGTTATAAGCATTGTACAAGGCGATAAAAGAGGCCTTGTCGATAGGCATGTAGTAATCTTTGTAGAACTTCTCAGCACCGCGTTGGCCACGTCCGGCAAAGGCTACAAGCTCTACGGCATTCAGGGCTTCCACCTGATAATCGTTCACTAACGAGAGTTCTTCGATGGAGGCATAGAGCTGCTGGAAGCGTTCCACTAAGTTTTCGTATTCGGGCTTGCCTTGTGCCCATTGGTCGAACTTGGCTTCGAAGGCACGCTTGTTTTCAATGGCCTTCATGCGAAGAATACCCTTGGCTTCGCCTTGCCACTTTTTCCAGGCATTGGATACACTGGCATTCTTGGACGAGTACTGGATACGCACGACTTGATTCTTGCTCATTTCTTCACGCTGAATATTCAAGCGAAGGGTGCGCAAGGCAATCTTATGCGGGTTGGAAATCAAAGCGGTATATTTCACGGCTTCAGAAAAGAGGTATTCGCGGGTAGTGCCGGGAAATCCGTATACCATGGTGAAATCGCCTTCGCCAATACCACCGGCATTGATCTTGAAATACTTCTTGGGGCGGAAAGGCACATTGTCGGCACTATACTCGGCCGGTTCGTTATCGGCACCGGCATACACACGGAAGAGACTAAAATCGCCCGTATGGCGAGGCCACATCCAGTTGTCGGTATCGCCACCAAACTTGCCTACTGAGCTGGGAGGTGCACCCACCAAACGCACATCAGTATATACTTTATAGACAAAGAGGAAATATTGGTTGCCGTAGTAGATGGGTTTTACATGAGCCACCAGATGCTTGTTGCCGTTTATGGCCTTCTCGATGATTTTCTGGGAGTTCTTCTCGACTAAGGCGATGCGTTTTTCTTCAGTCATCTTGGTTTTGTAACCCTTCAACACTTGGTCGGTTACATCGACCATATATTCCAAGAACGACACCGACAAGCCCGGATTGGGAAGTTCTTCACTACGGTTCATGGCCCAGAAACCATCCTTCAGATAGTCGTGCTCTACGGAGCTATGCGATTGGATTTGTCCGTATCCGCAATGGTGGTTGGTGATGAGCAAGCCTTCGGGCGAAATGAGTTCGCCGGTGCATCCGCCTCCAAAGCGCACTACAGCATCCTTGAGCGAGGATTGGTTGACACTATAGATATCTTCGGCCGAGAGCTTGAAGCCCTGACTTTGGATATCCTTTATCTTCTTGAGGATTTCGGAGGGAAGCCACATGCCTTCGTCGGCACGGATTTGGGAGACTCCCATCAGCAAAAGAGCGAAAAGAAATGCAATTTTCTTCATGTATGATGTTTTTGATTTATGATTTAGTGTGTTTTCTTTTTTTAGAACGCAGAGACACGGAGACACAGAGGTTTTTCTTTTTTGAGTTTTATAGAGACCAAGAGTTCCTCTGTGTCTTTGTGTCTCTGTGTTCTAAATTTTCCCATCCACAGGGTAAATTATTTCTCTGCGTCTTGGCGTTTAATTAATTATCAATTCTCCTTCTCCAACTCGGCAGGAATGCGCCAAGCGGTATAGAGTTGCAATATAGCAGCAATGGTGAGGCACACAATCCATTCATTGCGTTTGGTTACGAACATCAATACACCGGTAAACACCAATAGCATGGCTCCGATAATTTGCTGACGACGTAAACGACGGATGATGAGATTTTTCCCTTCGTAACGGGCCATGACTTGTACCCAGGCAAAGAGTATAGCACCCACCGTATATATATAAGGAGAAAATTCCAAACGGGTAATCTGTAGCATGGCACCAGCCAATAACAGCATGGCACCTATAATCTGTATAGTGTATAGTCCTTTTTTCATTCTTCAAAAATAAAAATATCTTCGTTGGGTTTCTTCATCAGATACTTCTCACGGGCAATCTTTTCCAAGGCTTCAGGATTGTTGGTCAATTCCTTCAGTTTCTCGGTATCTTCTTCGAACTGCTTGCGATATTTGGCTATTTCTTCGTTCAGAGTCTTGATTTCCTCTTTATGTTGGGCACGCTGAACAAGGCTGTTCTCGTCGAGAAAAACCATAATTACACCGAAAACCAGCAACGTAATGATGTACTTGTGCCGGCCGATTAAGTTCCAAAGTCCTCTGAGGCTGCTCATATATGATAAAGATTGATTGTTTGGACAAAGGTACGAATAAACGAGCGAAAACATATCAAGCTTGCTTGAATATTTTTCACAGCGAGTGAAAGTACCTTCGATTTTATTCAAAGGTAATATTTTTCATTCATCCGGCGATGAAAAAACGCAAGAAATTATGTACATTTGCAAATCGCATAACGAAATATATCCTAAGATATGGAAAACTATATTGTATCGGCACGAAAATACCGCCCGTCTACCTTCGATTCGGTAGTAGGACAACGTGCCTTGACCACCACCCTGAAAAATGCCATAGCAACGGGCAAGTTGGCTCATGCCTATTTGTTTTGCGGGCCACGAGGAGTGGGCAAAACTACTTGTGCACGTATCTTTGCCAAAACCATCAATTGCCTGAATCCGGCTGCCGATGGCGAAGCATGTAACCAGTGTGAATCGTGCCAGGCATTCAACGAACAACGCTCGTATAATATCCACGAACTCGATGCGGCTTCGAACAATTCGGTAGACGATATCCGGTCACTTATCGAACAAGTACGTATTCCACCTCAGATAGGCAAATATAAGGTATACATCATCGACGAGGTACACATGCTCTCGCAAGCGGCTTTCAATGCTTTTCTGAAGACACTCGAAGAACCGCCCCATCATGCCATCTTCATTTTGGCAACCACCGAAAAACATAAGATTCTGCCTACTATATTGAGCCGATGCCAGATATACGACTTCAATCGCATTGGAGTGAACGATACGGTAGAGCATTTGCAATATGTGGCGCAAAAGGAAAATATACAAGCCGAACCTGAAGCTTTAACCGTTATTGCCCAAAAAGCCGATGGAGGTATGCGCGATGCGCTTTCCATATTCGACCAAGTGGCCAGTTTTACGGGAGGGAACATTACCTATAAAGGGGTAATTGAAAACCTGAATGTACTGGATTATGAATACTATTTCAAACTGACCGATTGCTTCTTGGACAATAAGGTATCGGACGCCATGCTGCTACTGAATGAAGTGTTGAAAAAGGGATTTGACGGACACCACTTCATCACAGGTCTTGCTTCGCATTTCCGTGACTTGCTGGTAAGTAAGGATGCTTCTACCCTACCTTTGTTGGAAGTAGGTGCAAGTATCCGACAACACTATAAGGAACAGGCACAGAAGTGCGACCAAAAGTTCCTGTATCGTGCCATGAAACTGGCCAATGATTGCGATTTGAATTATCGGGCAAGCAAAAACAAACGCTTGTTAGTGGAGCTCACACTGATACAATGTGCCCAGCTCACCCTACCTGATGCAGACGACTTGGTTGGTGGGCGTAGCCCTAAAAGAAAATTAAAACCCCTATTCAAGCAACAAGTGGCTCCCGTTGCCACTACACAAGCCCAGTCGCAGACAGGGAATGCCGTTGCGCCAACTACGATGAACGAAGCAAATATGGGTATACGTAAAAGCCCATTGCCGGAAGTAAAGATTGAAAAGAAAATTCCGGTAATGAAGGCTGGGCACATCGGTATGTCCATACGCCATACAGCCCAAAAGGAACAACAACCCACTACAATAACCAAACAAACAACCGTAGTGAACGAGGCTGACTACGAAGACTACATGTTCAACGAAAAGGACTTGAGTTACTATTGGAGGGACTTTGCTACCAACCATCTGCCTAAAGAAGAGAAGGCAAACTCTGCACGTATGATGAACATGACACCCAAATTGCTGAACGACACCACTTTTGAAGTATTGGTAGACAACGAAATGGTAGAAAAATACATGTACCAATTGTTGCCTAATATCCAAGTCTATTTACGTGAGCAATTACATAACCGGAAGATAACCATGACGATACGTGTCAGTGCTCAAAACGAAGTGATACGTGCTTATAGTCAAGTGGAACGCTTTCAGTTGATGAGCAAACGAAATCCCAAATTGCTGAAGCTAAAAGAAGTGTTCGGGTTGGAATTGAATTAAAATAATTCTCCTTCCATTGTTATCCTGAGGAACAAAGTGACGAAGGATCTGATTACACCCACGTTGATGTAATCAGATCCTTCACTTCGTTCAGGATGACACTAAATGTATTCTCTTT
>CAZFDP010000150.1:0-4993 GCA_964518185.1 uncultured Phocaeicola sp.
AACGGTCGGAATTCTGGAAACGATTGGCTTGGATAACTTCCTTGGTTGCTGCAAACACTGTACCACCATTTGCCAGAGAGTCAACTTGTCCTGATGAACTTTCTACCAAATATTTGAAACTGAGAATCAATTGCATGTCATCAATGTAGAGAATGGTACCATCGCCATGGGTACAACTTACATAGAAGCCTTTCAATACATTTTTGATGAATTCTTCGGAATTCTTGTAATTGTTGGGGTTTTCCACATACTTGTCATACATCATTTGTCCTAAGCTGGTAGGAAGTTTGATGTTTTGCCAATAGCTGGTATAGCTACTGGAAGTATATCCATCCGAATAAGTATAGGTGGAATCTTCGGCAGAGATACCCTTAGCCGAGAATGCTTTGCGTGCCAATGGTTGGGCACTGGGGTTATAATACAATTGGGGGTCTACACTGGTATAAAAAGTACTCAATTCACCTTCGGGGATAATGGTATCCAATGAATCTACTTGTAAACGCATGGCATTTAAAGAGTCGCCGAAATGTGTGCTGTAATATAATCTAAGTGTTATACCGGTAATTTCCTTCAAAGTTTCGGGAAATTCAAAGTCATCACCACAATTGAATTGTGCAATGAAATCGGCTGTAAACTCACCAAACTGTGGGTCGGTATATTTTCCTAAATAGGCTGTACTGGTTCTTGCATAAACGGAATCAGCAAGGATGGAACGGGTTGTGGCATTATATATTGCCGCACCGGCAGGAATGGAATCGCCTGCTGCAATGGTGCTGTCTCCAATGCCGGTCGTTGAGTCATCACAACTAAAAAGGAGTGCTCCCAACAACAACGCATAAAGGTATTTCATTTTCATCTTCTTGACATTTTAAAATTCTTCTTCCTCTTCTACTTCTTCTTTACCTTGAGACCAAATTTCATCATAGAATTTGTTGAAAGCATCGGCATATGTTTCCGGTGATTGGTATTCGAGTACAGGAATACCTTTTTCGCGGGCATAGTCTAATACTTTAGGTTTAACTTGTTCGCTGTTTTGAATTACACCGTCAGAGTAGGAGATGGCAAGTTTACAAAGATCCTCAAAATTTGCCGATGGTTTAATAATATCTTCTACATCACTTTTCTCAATACCTTTTAACAAGAGCTTTTCTACGATATTCTCGCTGAGTTGTGATTTGAAATCGCCTCCGAAAAGTGAGAATATGACTTTAGAATCTCTGAAAGAAGGTTCGTCTTGATAGGCTTTTTTGATGTAAAGGGGCACGAAAGCACTCATCCAACCTTGACAGTGGATGATGTCCGGACACCAACGGAGTTTCTTTACTGTTTCCAATACACCACGTGCATAGAATATGGCACGTTCGTCATTGTCTGTATATTCTTCTCCGTTTTCGTCGGTCTTCATCAGACGTTGTTGGAAATAATCATCGTTGTCGATGAAATAAACCTGCATACGTGCCGCTTGGATAGAAGCGACTTTGATAATCAGTGGGTGGTCGGTATCATCTATAATCAAGTTCATGCCCGACAGGCGAATAACTTCATGTAATTGGTTGCGGCGTTCGTTTACGTTTCCCCATTTAGGCATGAAGGTGCGAATTTCTTTTCCTTTTTCTTGAATAGCTTGCGGAAGGTATCTTCCCATGTTGGCCAGTTCAGATTCAGATACGTAGGGCGTAATCTCTTGAGTGATAAATAATACTTTATTTGCTTTCATTTTTTAATTCTTCTACTCTTAATGATTTGCAAAGATAATAAAAAAAACGATGCAAAGGGCAATAAATCATCCTTAATTAATCTTTATGAATTGTTAACATGTTTATAATCAGTTGGATTAGAGCCTTACAGAACGATGTTTTGCTATAAGTAACACGATGAGTTGCGAGGTATAAAACGTAGTTTTTTGGTGATTAAATCGTTTTTTTCTTCGTAATGTCCGAATTATGGCGTAATTTTGCACCCGATTTCAAGAATCAATGCTATTAATAAAGAAAAGGAATGAAATTAATTCAGACAGTCAAAGAGCTTAAGGCTCAACTTGATGTATTACGTGAAGAGGGAAAACAGATAGGGCTTGTACCTACTATGGGTGCCCTGCACGAGGGACATGCTTCGTTGGTAAGACGGGCGGTGACCGAAAATAATGTAGTAGTGGTGAGCGATTTCGTAAATCCCACTCAATTTAATGATCAAAATGACTTAATAAAATATCCACGCACTTTGGAAGCCGATTGTGCGTTGTTGGAAAAAGAGGGTGCACATATTGTATTTGCTCCTTCCGTTGAAGAAGTATACCCGGAACCGGATACACGCCAGTTTAGTTATGCACCGCTTGATACGGTGATGGAAGGAAAATTCCGTCCCGGACATTTCAATGGGGTGTGTCAGGTGGTGAGCAAGCTGTTTATGATGGTAGAACCTCATCGTGCTTATTTTGGTGAGAAGGATTTCCAGCAATTGGCTATTATTCGCGAGATGGTTAAGCAGATGAAGTTTCCTTTACAGATTGTGGGATGTCCCATTGTTCGTGAAGCTGATGGATTGGCACTGAGTAGCCGTAATGCTCGCTTGTCGGCCGAAGAACGGGAACAGGCTTTGAATATATCGAAAACTTTGTTTGCCAGTGTGGAATATGCCAAGACACATACACTTGCCGAAACGCAGACATTTGTCGAAACATCCATAGCACAAGCCGAAGGATTGGAATTGGAGTATTTCGAAATAGTGGATGGTCTTACCTTGCAAAAGGTTACAAATTGGGAAGATACAGATTATGTCGTTGGTTGCATTACTGTATTTTGTGGTGAAGTACGTTTGATTGATAACATTAAATACAAAGAAAGTCTATGATGATTGAAGTATTGAAATCCAAACTTCATTGTGTACGGGTTACGGAGGCCAATTTGAATTATATGGGAAGTATCACCATTGACGAGGACTTGATGGATGCTGCCAATCTCATTGCTGGCGAAAAGGTACATATTGTAGATAATAATAATGGTGAACGGTTCGAAACTTATATCATTAAGGGCGAACGTGGTTCGGGATGTATTTGTTTGAATGGTGCGGCAGCCCGTAAAGTGCAGGTGGGCGATATCGTCATCATTATGTCGTATGCCATGATGGATTTTGAAGAAGCAAAGTCTTTCAAACCTTCTGTCGTTTTTCCCGACGCTACAACCAACCGGTTGGTGAAATGATTTGTAATAAATACCCCCGTTTCATAATATAATTTAGGCACGGATTGCACGGTTTAACACGGTTTCTTATATATGTTTACAATAATTTATCCATGAAATCCGTGTAATCCGTGCCTAAAAATAAGTGGATGTGTATTTTGATTTCCACTAATAGCCCCTTATATGGATTTTTCTTTGATTAACCCAATGCGGTAGGCCATCAGTAATTTTCTCAAATCACTAACTCTGGCGCTAAGTTCCCTTCCTCTATCGGTATCCTTTACCATCATTCGTTGGGTACTCATTTCTACAATTTGTGTGCTCGATTTAATATCCTGACCTTCTTCGATAGCTTTTTGCATAGAGGTGAATGGTTCATGCTGTATCAATTGGAAGCCACGTGAGTGATAAACCAATGTATATCCTGCAATACCGGTTTGTGAATGATAAGCCTTGGAGAAACCACCGTCTATCAGCATCATTTTGCTGTTCTTGATGGGGTTTTCGCCTTTGATTGTTTTTACAGGTACATGTCCGTTAATGATGTGCCGATAAGGACCTACTACTCCAAATTCATCCAAAATCATATCGCAAATCTTTTCATCATTGCGTAATGCATAATAATATCCTTTGGTTTCTTTGTGTAATTCTTTTTCTTTCAAGAAGTACCGTTCAAAGGTAGCCATCTTGTTTTTGTCGAATACAGGTGAGTTCTTTCCACACCATAAATACCATACATAGTCACGAGCAAATTTCTTTTCTTCGCTTTCTTCTTCTGTAAAGAAGGCTGTACGTGTCAAATGACCGACTTTTTCCAAAAGTTGTTTGCCTTTATATGGTTTTCCTGCTATCATGACTTCCTTTAGACTGCCATCTTCGTTAAGAGGTACAGAAGCATGGAAAAGCAAATTGGAATTGCTGATAGTATACATGCATCCGTAGCGGAAGAGGCATCGCATATGTTGTTTTAACTTTTCGCTGCTTACGAAGGAATGATGCAGTTTTTCCATTATTTCCTGTTCTTCAGGAGTCAGCTTGTATGGATCTTTAGGGTCGACAGTAGGCAGGAATGTATCTCTTAGTTCGTATTCTTGTCCGTCGAGAACCAATACATTTTTATCGAAATCAATACGATGAAGTAACATGCGGTCGTCCATGTCAAAGTCAGGGCGACGTTGAATGATTTCCGCTTCCAATTTAAATTGAATGATACTGATGGCTTTGTGCATCTGTGCCATCATGCGGAGTGTCTTTTCATTGAATGTACCGTCACCATGTTCTACTTTAGGGCCAAAGAGAGTACATGGGTCGTTTGCATAGGTCTCCATGGAGAAAGTAGCCAAAGGCAATAGATTAATGCCATAACCATCTTCCAATACAGCCATATTACCGTATCGCATGGCCAATCGGAGTACGTTGGCCATACAGCAAGTATTTCCCGAAGCGGCTCCCATCCACAAAATGTCATGGTTTCCCCATTGGATATCGAGCTTGTGGTAGTTGCATAGAATATCCATAATTTTATGAGGAGCAGGTCCGCGGTCGAAAATGTCGCCCAATACATGTAATGTGTCAATAGTGAGACGTTGTATCAGGTTACACAAGGCTACAATGAAATCATCTGCCCGTCGGGTAGAGATGATGGTACTGATAATGACATTAATGTAGGCTTGTTTGTTAGGGTCCATGGTGCTTTCGTGCAACAATTCTTGGATGATGTACGAAAAACTTTTGGGAAGTGCCTTCTGTACTTTCGAACGGGTGTATTTGGAAGATACATTCCGACATACCATCACCAGTTGGTTCAAGGTTGT
>CAZFDP010000151.1:0-4989 GCA_964518185.1 uncultured Phocaeicola sp.
CTTCTGCCATATCACTTCTTGTTGTATTGGTTCATGGTGATGTTGATGCCTGCCAAGCAGAAACTCTTGATAATATCGCCGGCTATCTTTACCCGTTCGTCCATGGTCTGCATGTCTTCTTCGGTAAAGTGTCCCAAAACATAATCAATCTGATGACCGCGTGGGAAATCATTGCCGATACCGAAACGCAAGCGGGCATAGTTCTGTGTACCCAAAATTTCGGCAATGTGTTTCAAACCGTTGTGGCCGGCATCGCTTCCTTTGCTTTTCAAGCGTAGGGAGCCGAAGGGGAGTGCCAAATCGTCTACTACTATCAGAACATTTTCCAGAGCGATGTTTTCCTTCTGCATCCAGTAGCGTACGGCATTGCCGCTCAGGTTCATGTAGGTAGATGGTTTGAGTAATACCAACTGACGGCCTTTGACAGACATGTTGGCAATTGCCCCATATCGTCCATCGGCGAAAACAATATTGGACGCCTTTGCGAGGGCGTCCAATACGATGAATCCTATGTTGTGACGGGTATTTTGATATTCAGCACCAATGTTACCCAGTCCTACAATCAAGTATTTCATTGATAAGGATTAAGTGTGAATTACTTACCGGCAGCAGCTTGAGCACCACGAGCAGCACGAGTCAACTTAACGGCGCAAACTACAGCATCCTTAGCGTTCATCAATTCAAGACCTTCGTAGCTCAATTCACCTACCTTGATAGTCTTACCCAAGCCCAATGGAGTTACGTCGATAACCAAACGTTCAGGGATTGAAGTGTAGTTAGCTTTCACTTTGAGCTTACGGATTTGCAATGCCAACTTACCACCGGCACGTACACCTTCTGCCAAACCTTCGAGCTGTACAGGAACTTCCATCAATACTGGCTTGTTTTCTTCTACTTGCAAGAAGTCAACGTGCAAGATAGAATCCTTTACAGGGTGGAATTGGATATCCTTCATGATAGCAGTTACTACTGTACCATCGATGTCCAAGTTTACCAAGTAGATGTTTGGTGTGTATACCAAGTTACGGAGACCGTCAACTGTTACTGTGAAGTGAGTAGCAACAGGAAGACCCTTTTCGTCCTTCTTTACACCATACAATACACAAGGAACACCGTTGTTCTTACGCAATTCACGAGTGGCTTTCTTGCCGAGGTCTGCTCTTACAGAACCTTTGATTTCGATTGATTTCATTGTTTAAAAATTTAATGTGTTACTCTAAATTAAGTTGTTTTTTTGCTTAATTCGCCATCACACGATGTGGTATATCACACGATGAGCTTAAAAAAGCGGTGCAAAGGTACGCTTTATTTCTGATAAAACAAAAAGAAAGTCCGGAATTTATTTCCAGACTCTCTTACTTTAATTCTTAAAAATCAATATCTATCTTGATTTCATCGGCCGAAAGGCTTTCTGTCTCTTCCTCAGCAGGTTCTTGCTTTATCTTTTCTTCAGGACGGCGTTCGCCCAAGCCTTGTTCTTTAGAAATGAATTGGATGGCTTGATGAAGTCCTTCGGCAAATTTTCCAAAATCTTCTTTATAAAGGAAAATTTTATGCTTTTCAAAACTTACTTGTGAGTCTTCGCCTTCTCCTGATACTATTTTCTTACTTTCTGTAATGGCTAGAAACATTTCATCCTTACGATTCTTCTTTACGTCTAAATAGTAGATGCGTTTTCCGGCCTTGATGGCTTTGGAAAAAACAATTTCCTTATCACCTTCAGCAACACTTTTCTTCTTAAATTCTTCCATGTCTAAAGTCTGTTTTTTAATCTGCGTTCAAAATTGGGCATTTTTTTTCAATGCGCAAAGAATTTATAGGAAAACTTAGAATAAAAAGATGAAATAGTTAATTCTATGTGTTTTTTTATTAAAAATAAGGGATAGAATGGTGTATTTCTCGAGGAAATATGTAATTTTGCAACTCATAAATAATTTATATGAATTATGATAAATAGAGTTCTTATTCGTCTTAAGATTGTTCAGATAGTCTATGCCTATTACCAGAATGGAGGCAAGAATTTGGATACTGCAGAAAAAGAGTTGTTCTTCAGTCTGTCCAAAGCGTATGACATGTATAACTATCTGTTGCTTTTAATGGTCGAAATCACTAAGCAGGCAGAGCGAAAGCAAAACGTTGCGAAAAGCAAATTGTTACCTACCGCAGAAGAATTGTATCCAAATACTAAATTTGTAGATAATCGTTTCATAGCTCAACTTGAAATGAATAAGCAGTTGCTTCAGTTCTCGGAAACCCAAAAGAAAACTTGGAGTAACGAAGAAGAGTTCATCAAGGGCTTGTGCGAAAAAATCATGGAGAGCGATATATATAAGGAATATATGGCAGCCGAAACATCTTCGTATGAAGAAGACCGTGAAGTATGGCGCAAGATTTATAAGAAGATTATCTTCAATAATGCAGAACTCGACCAGGTATTGGAAGACCAAAGTCTTTATTGGAATGACGACAAGGAAATTGTCGACACCTTTGTGTTAAAGACAATCAAACGTTTTGAAGAAAAGAACGGTGCCAAGCAGGAATTGCTTCCCGAATTCAAGGATGAGGAAGATCAGGACTTTGCACGTCGTTTGTTCCGTCGTACGATTTTGAATGCAGACTATTATCGTCATCTCATTAGCGAGAATACCAAGAACTGGGATTTGGATCGAGTGGCTTTCATGGATGTCATTATCATGCAGATTGCATTGGCCGAAATCTTGAGTTTCCCGAACATTCCGGTCAGTGTTTCGTTGAATGAATATATAGAAATAGCAAAACTGTACAGTACACCTAAAAGCGGCCATTTTATCAATGGTACATTGGATGGCATTGTAAAGGTATTGCAGAAAGAAAATAAGTTGACTAAAAAATAATAAATCTATTAAAACAAATTATTATGAATCCAGCATTTATATTGTTGCAGGCCCAAGGTGGTGGTGACTATTCATTCCTTATCATGATGGTAGCAATTTTTGCCATTATGTATTTCTTTATGATTCGTCCTCAGAACAAGAAGCAAAAGGAAATAATGAATTTCCGTAAGAATTTGCAGGTTGGTCAGGAAGTGATTTCTGCCGGCGGTATTTATGGAAAAGTAAAGGAAATTGAAGATAACGTTGTGGTTTTGGAAATTGCATCGGGTGTTAAAATCAAGATTGACAAGAACTCGATTTATGCCAATGCTGCTGCTACCCAGCAACAAGCCAAGTAAAGAATAGGACTATGTTCGATAAACAGAACATAAGTACGCGTTATTCAAAGATATCACAGAAAATCAGAGATTTCCTGCTAAGTAAAAAAAGCAGGGAATTCCTGATTTTCTTGTTCTTTGTATTTGTGTCTTTTTGCTTTTGGCTGCTACAGGTGCTTGACGATGAATACGAAACCGAACTGACGGTTCCTTTACGGATGAAGAATGTACCCGAAAATGTGGTAATGACTTCCGAACTGCCTTCCGAACTCCGGATAGGAGTGAAGGATAGAGGGACGGTGTTGGTCAATTATCTGTTGGGGCAGACTTTTTATCCGGTAACTTTGGACTTCTCAGAATATGTTGGTAAGGGAAACCAGATACGGATTCATTCTTCTGAACTGACCAAACGGATTACCGGCCAGTTGGGCCAATCTACAAAAATATTGTCGGTCAGACCCGATACTTTGGAATTTATCTATACACAAGGGAAAGGGAAAAAAGTTCCGGTTAAGTTGCAAGGCGAAGTGAAACCGGAGCGACAATATTATATCTCGGGTATTACTTATTCTCCCGATTCGGTAATGGTATATGCCCCTCGGGCGATACTCGATACCATTACAGCGGCTTATACAGAACCTTTGGAGGAAGAACAGGTCTCGGATACAGTTCGTCGACGTGTACAATTATCTCAGATGAAAGGAGTTCGTTTTACTCCTTCATATAGCGATGTTACTTTGATGGTAGATATCTATGCCGAAAAGACAGTCGAGGTTCCTGTTCGTGGAATCGATTTCCCCATAGGTAAAGTCTTGCGTACTTTCCCTTCCAAGGTGCAAGTCACTTTTCAAGTTGGTCTGGGACATTTTAAGGATATTACAGCCGATGATTTTGCATTGGAAGTAAACTATAAGGATTTGGAAACTAAATCAGATGAAAAGTGCCGACCGGTATTGACTGTGTTGTCACAGCATGTAAACCACGCTCGTATCAATCCTAAGGAAATAGATTATATTATTGAACAACAAATTGTTTCCCATGATTAGTATTGCGGTAACCGGTGGAATAGGAAGCGGAAAATCCTATATCTCTGCATTATTGGAAGAGAGGGGGATTCCTATTTACAATGCTGATAATGAGTCGAAGCGTCTGACTGTTTCGGATGCAGAAATACGGAAAGGACTGGTCGATTTGTTGGGAGAGGAAGTTTATCTCGATGGTGCCTTGAACAAGCCTTTGTTGGCTTCTTACCTTTTTGCATCGACCGAACATGCTGCTAAGGTCAATGCTATCATTCATCCGCGGGTAAAAGCCGATTTTCGTCGGTGGGTAGAAGCGCATCAGGAAGATGAAATCGTAGGACTTGAATCGGCCATTCTGTATGAATCGGGCTTTGACGATGTGGTAGATGCAGTGGTGGCGGTATATGCTCCCGAAGCCTTGCGTCTGGAAAGAGCCATGAAACGCGATGGTGCTACCGAGGCACAAATTCGTGCCCGTATGGCAGCTCAGATGAACGAGGAAGAAAAGCGCAACCGAGCCGACTTTGTAGTGCTGAATGACGGTAGTATATCGCTGTCCATCCAGCTCGATAAATTGATAACCTTTCTCCTGTCATCCTGAGGAACGGAGTGACGAAGGATCTGATGATTTGTTAAGTAAAACGAAAAATACATAAACGTGGACGTCTTCAGATTCTTCGCTACGCTTCACTTCGCTCAGAATGACAAATAAAGTATTTGATTCGCTAAAAAAAGAGGAAAATAACGTGAATAAATTTGGGAGTTTCGTGTATGAAT